>JAHZJY010000367.1 GCA_022600695.1 Actinomycetes bacterium
CCCAGAACCGATACCTGCCAGGCGTACCAGTGCGCCAGCGAGTAGAAACCGAGGATCTCGTTCAGTTCGTTGATCCGGGCCAGATCCCAGCGAGCATCGGCCTCGCCGACCAGCTCGCCGACCTCGGCGGGGGTGGCGAAGGTGGCGAAAATCTTCTTGTCCGCCACCAGCGTCAGGAAGTCGGAGTACCACTCTCCCGAGTAGAACTCCTCTTTGTTACGGGCGAGGCCCTTGTTCTCGAAGAAGTCGACCAGCGCGACGAGTTGACGCTGCGTCTCCTTGTCGAAGGATGTCGGATCATAGGTGTGCGGATTGAACAGCAGAGACATTGATACTCCTGGTCCGGGCGGGGCAGATAGCTCAGCCTACTTTCCGTCCGTCGAACCACCGCCGCCCCGCACCTCGGAGACCACGTTCTAGACTGCCTCCGAGCTCTTATCTCTTCCGAACGGTTTTTCTCAGTCCAGGAGGCGCGCGTGCCCAATCAGACCATCTCCAAGGTCCTCGTCGCCAACCGCGGCGAGATCGCGGTCCGGGTGATCCGGGCGGCCAAGGACGCCGGTCTGGGCAGCGTCGCGGTGTACGCCGACCCGGATGCCGATGCCCCGCATGTGCAGCTGGCCGACGAGGCTTTCGCCCTCGGCGGGCAGACCTCTGCGGAGTCCTACCTGGACTTCGGCAAGATCCTCGACGCCGCCGCCAAGTCCGGCGCCAACGCGATTCACCCCGGCTACGGATTCCTTTCGGAGAACGCCGATTTCGCGCAGGCGGTCCTCGATGCCGGGTTGATCTGGATCGGTCCCAGCCCGCAGTCCATCCGCGACCTCGGAGATAAGGTCACCGCACGGCATATCGCCGCCCGTGCCCAGGCCCCGCTGGTGCCGGGCACCCCGGACCCGGTGAAGAACGCCGACGAGGTGGTGGCCTTCGCCCGGGAATACGGGGTACCGGTCGCCATCAAAGCGGCGTTCGGTGGCGGCGGCCGCGGGATGAAGGTGGCCCGCACCATCGAGGAGATCCCGGAACTGTTCGATTCGGCCACCCGCGAAGCGGTCGCCGCATTCGGCCGCGGCGAATGCTTCGTCGAGCGCTACCTCGACAAGCCACGGCACGTCGAGGCCCAGGTGATCGCCGACCAGCACGGCAACGTCGTCGTCGCGGGCACCCGCGACTGCTCACTGCAACGGCGTTTCCAGAAGCTCGTCGAGGAGGCGCCGGCCCCGTTCCTCACCGAGGCGCAGCGCGCCGAAATCCACGAATCCGCCAAGCGGATCTGCAAGGAATCCGGCTACTACGGCGCCGGCACCGTCGAATACCTGGTCGGCCAGGACGGCCTGATCTCCTTCCTGGAGGTCAACACCCGTCTGCAGGTGGAGCATCCGGTCACCGAGGAGACCTCCGGGATCGACCTGGTCCGCGAGCAGTTCCGGATCGCCAACGGCGAGAAGTTGGACATCGCCGAGGATCCCGCACCGCGCGGACATTCGATCGAGTTCCGCATCAACGGCGAGGACGCCGGACGCGGATTCCTGCCCGCCCCCGGCCCGGTGAACCGGTTCGACCCGCCTACCGGTCCCGGTGTCCGGCTGGACTCCGGGGTGGTGAGCGGGTCGGTGATCGGCGGCCAGTTCGACTCGATGCTGGCCAAACTCATCGTCACCGGAGCCAACCGGCGGGAGGCCATCGAGCGGGCCCGTCGCGCGCTGGCCGAGTTTCACATCGAGGGCCTGGCCACCGTTGTCCCGTTCCACCGCGCGATCGTGAGCGATCCGGCCTTCGTCGGCGACGAGAACGGGTTCACCGTGCACACCCGGTGGATCGAGACCGAGTGGGACAACACCGTCGAGCCGTTCACCGGCGGCGGAGCCGTCGACGAGGAAGAGGCCCAGCCCCGGCAGAAGGTCGTGGTCGAGGTCGGCGGCCGCCGACTCGAGGTGTCCTTGCCGGGCGATCTCGCGCTCGGCAACGGTTCCGCTGCACCCGGCGTCGTCCGCAAGAAGCCGAAGCCGCGGAAGCGCGGGGCGCACGCCGCCTCGGCCGCATCGGGTGACGCGGTGACGGCACCGATGCAGGGCACCGTCGTGAAGGTCGCCGTCGAAGAGGGTCAGACGGTGGCGGTCGGCGATCTCGTCGCGGTGCTGGAGGCGATGAAGATGGAGAATCCGGTGACCGCACACAAGGACGGCGTGATCACCGGGCTAGCGGTAGCCGCGGGGGCGGCCATCACCCAGGGCACGGTGCTCGCCGAGATCAAATAATCCGGTGAGCCGATGACGCCCGATATCAACGCAGGACTCTGGTATCTGCGGGGACGCCACGATCACGCCTGGGATGTCTGCGAGCCGACCACCGGGCAGGTGGTGGCCGAGGTCGCGGCGGATCCGGAGACCCACGAACTGACGGCCCGTGGCGACGCGTCGGCCTGTACCGCCGGCATCGATGCGGTCCGCCGGTACCTAGTTCAACTCCTCGCGGAGCCGGGCCAATGACCTGGCCAGCAGCCGGGACACGTGCATCTGGGATATCCCGACCCGCTCGGCGATCTGGGTCTGGGTCAGTGACTCGAAGAACCGCAGCAGCAGCACCCGCCGTTCGCGATCCGGTAGGGCCGCCAGCAGGGGCCGCAACGCCTCCCGATTCTCGATCTGAAGCAGGCTGAGGTCGATGTCGCCGAGGGTTTCGAGAATCGCGGGGACATCCTCGGATCCGCCGCCACTGTCGATCGACAAGGTGTTGTAGGAACTGCCCGCGACCAGGCCTTCGACCACCTCCTCGCGGTCCATCTCGAGCGCGGCCGCCAACTCCGATGCGGTCGGCGCCCGGCCCAGCTGCTGGGACAGCTCGGCGGTGGCCGCACCGAGGCGCAGGTGCAGTTCCTTGAGCCGCCGGGGCACCTTCACCGACCAGCTGTTGTCGCGGAAGTGCCGGCGGACCTCGCCCATGATGGTGGGCACCGCGAACGAGACGAAGTCCGATCCGGTGTCGACGTCGTACCGGTTCACCGCGTTGACCAGACCGACCCGGGCCACCTGGATCAGATCATCCAAGGCTTCGCCGCGGCCGTGAAACCGGCGGGCGATGTGATCAGCCAGCGGCAGGCAGCGCTCGATAATGCGGTCACGCTGACGGCGGCACCCCGACGAGTCCTGCTCCATGGCCCCCAGGGCGCGGAACATATCCGGAACGTCGTCGTATTCGGATTTCGGCCGGGGTGCTGACGAGGCACCGGCCGCCCGGGGCCTCACCGCGAAGAGCCTGCCCGCCTCGTGGTCAGGGTGATGCCGAACACGCGGCCGTCGGAATGGCGACCAGCCACGTTCCCGTTGTGGAAGGTCCGCACATCGTCGGTCAGCGCACTGAGTACATGCCAGCTCAGACTGTCCTCGGCGAGGACGTCATAGGTTTCACACGTCGTCCTCGCCTCCACCACCACCACGTCCGGGCGGGGGTCGATGGCCACCACCAGGATGGCCTCCGGAGTCGCCGAACCGATCAGCCCGGTACAGGCCTCGTCCACCGCTAGCTTGAGGTCGGCCACGGCGTCGAGGTTCAGATCGGCGAAGACCCCCACTGCGCCGACCACCGTGCGCAGCAACGCCAGGCTCTCCAATCGCGCCGCAACCCTGAACTCGACGGCGGAACCACTGCGCTGCTCACCGTAGCGGCGGCTTTCGCCGTCCGTCATGTGGCCTCCCGCCTGCGTCGCGCCGACAGTACTCCAGCTTCGGGAGGTCGTCACGGACCTCGCTATACCCCGCGGGTGCCGCCGGTTAAACACCCGCCACAGGTTTGACTGCCCCAGCGACCCGGGTACACGGCGGGTGACGGTGGCCGATCCGAACGATGACCGCCGACCCGAAGGGAGCCAACGATGCGGATTGACAACTTCCGGCCCACCAGGTCCTGCGCCTACGAGGGCTGGACAGTGGTCGAACTCAAGAAACGGGCCAGGCAACTCGGCGTTTCAGGTTATTCCGGCCTGAGCAAGGAACGGCTGATCACGCTCATCCGCAGTTATTGACCGGGTTCAGCGGTCGGACAACTCCCACACGCTCGCTGACATCCGGTCGGCCATCGCGGTGACGGTGCCGCGGCCTGAGTCATCGTCGCGGCAGGCCATAACCTGCAGAATCACATTGCTGCGCAGCCGGGCCTCGCCATGGCAGATCCAGGTCAGTGGCATGCCGACCTGTTGTTTGCGCCAGCGGACCACATCGGTGGCGATTACCGGAACGACGAAACTCCAGGCGGCGTCACCGCCGGTGCCCAGCGCCCGCTGCCCGTCGCAGGACCTGGCGTCCCGGGTGCCGTTGGAGAAGGCGGCGGCCGCCGCGCCGGCGTCCGGGTAGACCGCCACCGCCTCGGCGACCACATGTTGGTGCCGATACCCGTCGGTAAACAGCAGGACGTGGAACCGCGACCAGTCATCCCCGACGAACGCCGCCATCCCGACCGCATCCAGCGCGGAACAGGCCGGCGCCGCCGACGATCCGGCTATCGGCTCGGATCGGTCGGCGTCAACCTGAAGTGGCACCCCGAGGACGGCTCCGACCTCAGCGGGGCCGAGTAGAACCCGATCCGCGTCGCCCGGGCGCAGGCCGGCACCCGGGTCGGTACCGCCGAGCACCGCCGTTCCGGAGACGGTGTGCGCGCAGCCGGCAAGGGCCACCGTCAGCGTCAGAGCCGCTGTGGCCAGGACTGCTACCCGCCGCATATCTGAAAATGCTAGACCGCGGCGCGGTCGCCCGGAAATCGGCGGAGGAAGTCCCGGACGTCGGCGACGAACAGTTCCGGCTGCTCGAAGGCGGCGAAGTGGCCACCCCGGGGCATATCGGTCCAATGGGTGATGGTGTACGCGCCCTCGCACCAACTACGGGGTGCCTTCAAGATCTCCTTCGGGAAGCTCGCCACCCCGGTGGGAACCTCGACCTTCGGGCCGCCGCCGAAGGAGTTGAAACTCTCCCAGTACAGCCGCGCCGAGGATGCGGCGGAATTCGTGGCCCAGTACAGCATCACGTTGTCCAGCAACTCATCCCGGGACAGCACGTTCTCCGGATGGCCGTCGCAATCGGTCCAGGACCAGAACTTCTCCATGATCCAGGCGAGCTGCCCGACCGGGGAGTCGGCCAACCCGTAGCCCAGGGTCTGCGGGCGGGTGGACTGCTGCTTGGCATAACCGGAGTCCCACTTCCGGTAGTGCGCGGCCGCCGACAGCGCGTCCCGTTCGTCGGCCGTCGGGTCCGCAAGCGGCCCGGGTGGCAGGGCCATCGGCATATTGGTGTGGATCGCCACGCACCCGCCGCCGTTGCGGCCGATCTGGGTGGTCACCGCCGCGCCCCAATCCCCACCCTGTGCCGCATAGCGCTGGTACCCCAGCCTGGTCATCAGGGTGGCCCAGGCCGCTGCGACCCGCTCAACCGTCCAACCGGACCCGGCCGGCTTGCCGGAGAAGCCGTAGCCCGGCAGCGTGGGGCACACCAGGTGGAAGTCCTCGGCCAGCGGCCCGATCACCTTGGTGAACTCGACGATCGAACCGGGCCAGCCGTGGGTGATGACCAGTGCCAGCGCGTCGGGGTTCGGCGACCGCCGGTGGATGAAGTGGATGTCCAGGCCGTCGATCTCGGTGACGAACTGCTCGAAAGAGTTGAGCCGTTCCTCGCGGGCCCGCCAGTCGTAGTCGTCGGCCCAGTAGCCGGCCAACTCCCGGGTGTAGTCCAGCGGAATGCCCTGGCTCCAGTCCGGTACGCATTCGCGCTCCGGCCACCGGGTGCGGTGCAACCGGTCCCGCAGATCTGCCAGGTCCCGATCGGGCACCTGGATTCGGAACGGGTGGACGGCGGTCGACGATTCGGCCATAGCCGCCATTATCGCGCCCGCCCCAACCGAACCCCGGACCCCAACTAGGCTCAGTGTCATGCGTCTGGTCGTCGATCTCAACAAATGCCAGGGCTACGCTCAGTGCGTGCCGCTGGCACCGGAGGTATTCAAACTGCTCGGTGAGGAGGCACTGGTCTACGAACCCAACCCCGACGATTCCCAGCGCCGGCAGGTGCTGCGGGCGGTGGCCTCCTGCCCGGTGCAGGCGATCATCCTGGAACTGGATCCACCGGCCGACCGGGACACGCCATGACCGGCGGGGGTACGGCGGACTACTCGTTCGAAGACATCCTGGAAAACTTCCGCGCCAAGGGCACCATCGTCATCGTGGGCGCCTCACTGGCCGGCCTGCGGGCCGCGGAAGCTCTGCGGGAGAGAGGCTTTCACGGTTCGCTGACCATCATCGGCGACGAGCCACACGAACCGTATGACCGGCCGCCGCTGTCCAAACAGGTGCTCAAGGGCTGGGTGCCCGCCGACCACACCAAACTGCCGCGGCTGGGCCGGGTGGACGCCGACTGGCGGCTCGGAGTGGCCGCGGTCGGCCTGGACCGGATCAATCACGTGGTGAAGTTGGCCAACGGCGACGATGTCAGGTACGACCGGCTGCTGATCGCCACCGGCACCCGGGCCCGTCCCTGGCCCAACCCGCAGGAGGCCGCCCTGCGGGGCGTCTTCACCGTTCGCACCGTAGAGGATGCCGCAGGCCTGTCCGCCGCGCTGCAGGCCCGTCCCCGCCGGGTGCTGATCATCGGCTCCGGGTTCGTCGGCTCGGAGATCGCCTCGGTGTGCCGGGATCTGGACCTCGCGGTGACGGTGGCCGAGCGCGGCAGCGGCCCACTGAAGGGCGCCCTGGGCGGTGTGATCAGCGATATCGCCGCCGGCATGATGCGCGACGCCGGAGTGGACCTGCGGACCGGGGTGGCCGTGACGGCACTCGGGGGTGACGACTCGGGGCATGTCCGTTCCGCGACGCTGTCGGACGGGACCGTTCTGGATGTCGACGTGGTGGTGGCCTCGCTGGGTTCGATTCGCAACGTGGAGTGGCTGCAGGGCGCCGGGCTGGCCGCCGGACAGTGGGGAGTCGGCTGCGACGCCGGATGCCGGGCCTTCGACATCAACGGGGTGGTGACCGACCACATCTTCGTCGCCGGCGACGTGGCACGCGCCCCGCACGTGCTCTACGACTACGAGTTCATGTCCCAGGAGCATTGGGACAACGCGGTTTTCGGTGCCGAGGTGGCGGCGAACAACATGATCCACCTGGAGGTCGGCCGGCGGGCGCACCTGCCGCTGCCGTCATTCTGGTCCGGACAATTCGGGGTGAACATCAAGAGCACCGGGGTGTGCTCCTTCGGTGACGAGATCGTGTTCACCCAGGGCTCACCCAACGACCGACGGTTCGCCGCCGCCTACGGCAAAGGCGGCCGGATCGTCGGCGCGGTCACGTTCAACCACGGCAAATGGCTACCGTACTACGCCTCGTTGATCGAGCGCTCGGCACCGTTCCCACCGCCGCCGCCCGGCTACGACCGTCCGACGGACACCGCCTACACCGACGTGATGCCGGCCCGATTCCCGGAACCGCGCGAGCCCTCGGGGAATCCCGACGTCGTGCTCACCGGCCACGACCCCACCGACCGCACCGCCCAGTTCCGGCCCCGCAGCCACTGACAGGAGTACGACGACGATGCACGCCGCAACCGCCTGGGCCGAGGCGATGAAGTTCGCCAACCGCCCGAATCCGTATCCGTATTTCGCGGAACTGCGCCAGACGCCGGTCGCCAAGGTCTCCGAGCACACCTATGTCGTCACCGGCTATCCCGAGGTGCTGGCGCTGGCACATGATCCCCGGATCAGCTCCGACATCAGCCGCAGCCCGTCGGGTCTGTTCGGTGAGAGCGACGCCAAACTGGAGACGGCCGAGGCCGGTCAGACCCAGGATCAATCCATGCTGGTCTCCGACCCGCCCCAGCACGACCGGATGCGCCGGCAGTTCATGCGGCATTTCGGGCCACCGCACACCCCGGATCTGATCCCGAGCATGGCGGGCTTCGTCGTGGACCTCGCCAACGGTCTGCTGGACAAGGTCGCGGAAAAATCGCGAACCCGAGGCGAAACCCGGATGGACGTCGTCGAGGATTTCTCCTATCCGATCCCGGTGTCCGTCATCTTCCGGGTGCTGGGGGCGCCGATCGCCGATGAGCCGATGTTCCATTCCTGGGTGATGGACTTCATGCGGGGCGCCGATGTCGGTCCCGAACGCGACACCGACGAGGGCCGGGCGGCCGCGCAGAAGGCCGAGACCAGCATGGTCGAACTAGACGACTATGTGCGTGCCCTGGTCGAACGGCTGGCCCGGGAACCGGGACCGGGACTGCTGTCGGCGGCGCTGCACGACGACGGGCCCGACGGCCCGGTGTCCCATGACGAGGCCGCCGCGAACGCCATGCTGCTGCTGATCGCCGGGCACGACTCGACGGTCAACACGATCACCAACTGCATCATGACACTGCTGCGCAACCCGGGGTCGTGGGATCTGGTGGCCGGCAACCCCGACCTGATCCCGCAGACCGCCGAGGAGGTCCAGCGCCTTCAGGGGTCGGTGCAGTTCTTTCCCAGCCGCTGGGCGACCGCGGATATCGAGATCGCCGGGACCAGGATCCCGGCCGGGTCGGCGGTGTTCCTGGTCTACGCGGCGGCGAACCGGGATCCGCGACGGTTCCCCAACCCGGACCGGTTCGACCCGATGCGCCCGGACAACGAGCATCTCGGATTCGGCAGCGGTATCCACACCTGTTTCGGCGGTCCGCTGGCGCGACTGGAGATCAACCTCGCGCTGGAGGTCTTCCTGCGCCGGGTGCGGTCGCCACGACTGGTGGTCGATCCCCCGCCGTACCGGCATAATCAGGTGTTCCGCGGGCCGCGGCACTTATGGGTGGACTTCGCCGAGATCCTGGACTGAACGCACAGCCCGGCCGCTACCGCAGCAGCCACGTCAATCTCCCCGCGAGCGTGCGCATGATGCCCGCGTGGACGGCGTGTCACCGCGCTGACACGCACCGTCGCGCCGATGGCAGGCTGATGAGGTGAGTCTGGACCGGTTCGCCCCCACGACCCGGAGCTGGTTCGAGGGCACTTTCCCCGAGCCCACCCCGGCGCAGGCCCAGGCCTGGGCCGCCATCGCCGACGGCGAGCACACCCTGGTGATCGCGCCGACCGGCTCCGGCAAGACGCTGGCGGCATTCCTATGGGCGATCGACCGCCTGGCCCACCAGACCTCGGAGACCCCCACGACACGGGTGCTCTACATCTCCCCGCTCAAGGCACTGGCCATCGATGTCGAGCGCAACCTGCGCACCCCGTTGGCCGGCATCTCCCGGATCGCCGCGCGGGACGGTCTGCCCGTACCGCGGATCGGCGTCGGCGTACGGTCCGGGGACACCCCGCCGGCCGTCCGGCGTCAGCTGATCGCCTCCCCGCCCGACATCCTGATCACCACACCGGAGTCGCTGTTTCTGATGCTGACCTCGGCGGCCCGCGAGACGCTGGCCGGGGTGACGACGGTGATCGTCGATGAGGTGCATGCGGTGGCGGCCACGAAACGCGGTGCGCACCTTGCGCTGTCACTGGAACGTCTCGATGCCCTGCTGGATGCGCCGGCCCAGCGGATCGGACTGTCCGCCACGGTGCGCCCCGCCGAGGAGGTGGCCCGGTTTCTGACCGGCGGAAGGCCGGCCCGGATCGTGGCACCACCGGCGGCCAAGACCTTCGAGTTGTCGGTCCAGGTGCCGGTGCCCGATATGGCGAACCTGGAGAACAACACCATCTGGCCCGATGTCGAGGCGCGCATCGTCGACCTGATCGAGGCGCACGCCTCGACCATCGTGTTCGCCAATTCGCGTCGGCTGGCGGAGCGGCTGACCGCGCGGATCAACGAGATTCAGCTCGAACGCACCGATACCGAGCCGCCCGGTACCGAGGCTCCGCTGGCCCGGGCCCACCACGGGTCGGTGTCCAAGGAACAGCGGGCCGCCGTGGAGGACGACCTCAAGAGCGGGCGACTGCGCGCCGTCGTCGCCACCTCGAGCTTGGAACTGGGTATCGATATGGGTGCGGTGGACCTGGTGATCCAGGTCGCGGCGCCCCCGTCGGTGGCCGGCGGGCTGCAACGGGTCGGCCGGGCCGGCCACCAGGTCGGCGAGATCTCCCGCGGCGTGCTGCTGCCCAAACACCGCACCGACCTGATCGGCTGCGCGGTCAGTGTGCGCCGGATGCTCGACGGCGCCATCGAGGCCATGAAGGTTCCGGCCAACCCGCTGGACGTGCTCGCCCAGCAGACCGTCGCCGCCTGTGCACTGGAACCGCTCAGCGCCGACGTGTGGTTCGACACCGTGCGGCGAAGCGCACCGTTCGCGACGGTGCCGCGCAGCGCATTCGAGGCGACCCTGGACCTGCTCAGCGGCAAGTATCCGTCCACCGAGTTCGCCGAGCTGCGGCCCCGGCTGATCTACGACCGGGATACCGGCACCTTGACGGCGCGGCCCGGTGCCCAGCGGCTGGCCGTCACCTCCGGCGGCACCATCCCGGACCGCGGACTGTTCACCGTCTATCTGGCCACCGAGACCGATAAGCCGTCACGGGTCGGTGAACTCGACGAGGAGATGGTCTACGAATCCCGGCCCGGCGACGTCATCGCGCTGGGTGCGACCAGCTGGCGCATAACCGACATCACCCACGATCGGGTCCTGGTCGTCCCGGCGCCGGGCGAACCGGCGCGGCTGCCGTTCTGGCGCGGCGACAGCGCCGGCCGGCCGGCCGAGCTCGGCGAGGCGATCGGGAGGTTCACCGGCGAACTCGCCGGACTGGACCGGGCCGCATTCGACCAGCGCTGCGCGGCCGACGGGGTGGACGACTATGCCCGCGACAACCTGTGGCGGCTGCTCGACGAGCAGCGCACCGCCACCACGGTGGTGCCGAGTGACACCACGCTGGTGGTGGAACGGTTCCGCGACGAACTCGGCGACTGGCGGGTGATCCTGCACTCCCCGTACGGGCTGAAGGTGCACGGCCCGCTGGCCCTGGCGGTCAGCCGCCGGCTGCTGGAGCGCTACGGGATCGACGAGAAACCGACCGCGAGCGATGACGGGGTGGTGGTGCGACTCCCCGACACCGATGACGCCCCGCCCGGGGCCGATCTGTTCGTCTTCGACGCCGACGAGATCGAGCCGCTGGTCACCGCCGAGGTGGGCGGTTCGGCATTGTTCGCCTCCCGGTTCCGGGAGTGCGCGGCCCGGGCGTTATTGCTGCCGCGCCGCCATCCGGGCAAGCGCTCACCGCTGTGGCACCAGCGTCAGCGCGCCGCCCAACTGTTGGACGTAGCACGTAAATACCCGGATTTCCCGATCGTGCTGGAGACGGTGCGGGAATGCCTGCAGGACGTCTACGACGTGCCCATGCTGACCGAGTTGATGGCACGGATCGCCCAGCGCCGCATCCGGCTGATGGAGGTCGAGACGCCCGTTCCATCACCACTGGCCGCGTCGCTGCTGTTCGGCTACGTCGGGGCGTTCATGTACGAGGGCGACAGTCCGCTGGCCGAGCGCCGGGCGGCGGCGCTGTCGCTGGACCCCGCGTTGCTGGCCGAACTGCTAGGCCGGGTGGAGCTGCGCGAGCTGCTCGACCCGGATGTCGTTGCCGCGACGACGCGGCAGCTGCAGCACCTGAGCGCGGAGCGGCAGGCCCGCGACGCCGAAGGAATCGCAGACCTGCTCCGACTACTGGGGCCACTGACCGAGGAGGAGATCGGCCGGCGCTGCGCGGCCGCTGATGTCCGGCCCTGGCTCGACGGCCTGCTCAGCGCCAAACGGGCTCTGCCCGCCGGCTATGCCGGGCACACCTGGTGGGTAGCCGTGGAGGACATCGGCCGACTGCGCGATGCGGTGGGGATCGCCGTCCCGGTCGGGGTTCCGGCCGACTTCACCGCCGAGGTGCCCGATCCGCTCGGTGAACTCCTGGGCCGCTACGCCCGCACCCGCGGCCCGTTCAGTACCGCCGATGCCGCCGCCCGGTTCGGACTGGGGCTGCGGGTCGCCGCCGACACGCTGGCGCGGATGGCGCTCGATGGACGGCTGGTGCGCGGCGAGTTCACCGATGCCCCGGACGGTTCGGGCGATCAGTGGTGCGACGCGGAGGTGCTGCGGATCCTGCGCCGACGCTCACTGGCGGCGTTGCGGGCCCAGGTCGAGCCGGTGAGCACCGGCGCCTACGCACGGTTCCTGCCGGTCTGGCAGCAGGTCGGCGGTGCCGCCGGCATCGACGGGTTGGCTGCGGTGATCGAACAGCTGGCCGGCACACCGCTGCCCGCCTCGGCCGTTGAGCCGTTGATCCTCGCCCCACGGGTGCGGGGCTATCAGCCGGCCATGCTGGACGAACTGCTGTCCTCCGGCGACGCCATCTGGTCCGGCGCCGGCAGGATCTCCGGCACAGACGGCTGGGTGGTGTTCCACCACGCCGACACCGCACCGCTGACGCTGGCACCGCCGGAAATCCTCGACCTGACCGACGCGCACCGCGCCATCCTGGCGGTCCTCGGCTACCCGGGCGACGCCCGTGGCGGGTTCTTCTTCCGCCAGCTGACTTCCGCCGCCGCCGAGACTGCAACCAAGACGGCCCTCTGGGAATTGATCTGGGGCGGCTGGGTCACCGGCGACACTTTCGCCCCTATTCGGGCCCTGCTGACCGCGAGCCGCGGCCGGCCCGCACACCGGCACCGCCGGGCGCCCCGGCTGAGCCGCTACGCGCTGAGTTCCCCGCAAACCCGCCAGGTTGACCCGACGGTGGCCGGCCGCTGGTCGGCCCTGCCCGGCACCGAGCCGGACTCCACCGTGCGGGCGCACTTCACCGCCGAGTTGCTGATGAACCGCTATGGCGTGCTGACCAGGAACGCCGTGACCAGCCTCAGTCCGGGGGCCGGGGTGCCGGGCGGTTTCGCCACGCTCTACAAGGTGCTCACGGCCTTCGAGGAGGCCGGGCGGTGCCAGCGCGGCTACTTCGTCGAGTCATTGGGCGGCGCCCAGTTCGCGCTCGCCTCGACCGTCGACCGGCTGCGGAGCCACGCCGACAACCTGGACCGGGCCCGACCCGACTATCGGGCCGTGGCGCTCGCCGCCGCCGACCCGGCCAACCCGTACGGTGCGACGCTGCCATGGCCCGCCGGCGAGACCGGTCACCGGCCCGGCCGCAAGCCCGGCGCGCTGGTGGTGCTGGTCGACGGCGAACTCGCCTGGTATCTCGAACGGGGCGGCCGGTCCCTGCTGAACTTCAGCCCGGACCCCGACGCCCAGTGCGCCGCCGCCGCCGCACTGGCCGAACTGGTCCACACCGGCCGCCTGGAGGCGATCCTGATCGAGCGGATCGACGGTGTGCCGGCGCTGGAGTCCGCCGCCCATCCGGATCGCCGGTCCGGGGTGGCCGCACTGACCGATGCGGGCTTCGCCAGCACCCCGCGCGGCTTCCGGATGCGCCGGACCGGACACTGACGGTAATCAATGCCCGAGGGTGACACCGTCTTCCGCACCGCGGCACGCCTGCGCGCGGCACTGGGCGGTCAGACGCTGACCCGCTGCGATATCCGGGTGCCCCGTTACGCCGACGTCGACCTCAGCGGCCACCGGGTGGACGAGGTGATCAGTCGCGGTAAGCACCTTTTCATCCGGGTCGGGCCGGCCAGCATCCACTCCCACCTGAAGATGGACGGCAGCTGGCGGCTTGCACCGCGCGGCGTAGCGGCGCACAAGATCCGGATCATGCTGCAGGCCAACGCTATTGCCGTCTTCGGAATCGACCTGGCCGTCCTGGAGATCCTCGACCGCGACCGCGATCAGGACGCGGTGGCCCACCTGGGCCCGGACCTGCTCGGTGCGGACTGGGACCCGCAACGGGCCGCCGCCAACCTGGCCGCAGACCCGGGCCGCGAACTCGCCCCGGCCCTGCTGGACCAGCGGGTGATGGCCGGCGTGGGCAATGTGTACGCCAACGAACTGTGCTTCCTGTTCGGCCGACGGCCCAGCAGCGCAGTGGACACCCTGACTGATCCACTCCGCGTCGTCATGCGTGCCCGGGATGTGTTGTGGGCCAACCGGCTACGCCAGAAACGGACGACCACCGGCAACACCCGGCAGGGTCAGCAGCTCTGGGTCTACGGCCGCCGCGGACAGCCGTGTCGGCGCTGCGGCACCCCCATTTCGCACTCCGGGGAAGCCGACCGGGTCAGGTACTGGTGCCCGTCGTGTCAGCGTTGAGCGAGCCGTCGGTCTTGTGGCCGATCTTCTCCATCGCCTCGGCGATGGATTCGTCGAGTGAGGTGATCGTCGAACGGTCCAGACGGAGTTCCTTGAACGAGCTGGCATGGGTCAGGGTGTTCTCCAGCGGCGCCCGGCCATTGGGGTAGACCACGGCGAGGATGACACCGGTGTCGGCTTCGAGGGCCTCTCCGATCTCGTGCCGCAGACCGGTGCGCAACTCATGCTCGGCGAATGACGCCACCAGCCCGCCGGCGGCCGCGCCGACGAGTAGCGAGAGACCCAGCGGCGGCGCGAACAATCCGAACAGCAGACCTACGCCGGCACCCATCCCGGCACCGAGACGGCCGTGCTTGTTGGCGGCCTCCAGCACCTCGGGGTGACCGTCGGCGTTCTTGGTCACCAGCGCGGCGGAGCGCACCTCCAAGCTGTGCTGGCGGCCGCGCTCGATATCGTTGAAATCGCTCTTCGCGGACTCCAGATCTCCGTACGCGGCAATCACAATCAGCTCATGATCGTCTTTCATGACCGCCTCCAGATCCCGTTGGGAACATCCTCATGCGGGACGGATCATCCGGCTAGGGGCTGAAGTCCCTTCCTGGCTCGTATCGGCGGCGTCACCGGGCGAGCCCGGTTCGCTGCTGCAGGAACGGCACCACCTCGGCGGCAACGGCGTCGGTGGCCTCCAGCCAAGCCCAGTGCCCGACCCCGGCCAGGATCCGGATCTCGACCCGCGGAAACACCTCGACCTGCCGGTACGCCTGCTGAACGGGGATGTAGGCGTCGGCATCTCCGAACACCACCAGGGCGTCCAGGTCGTGCTGCCGCAACCGGACGGCCAGTTGATCGGAGTCCGCCGGCCGGGTCGACCGGTACAGCCGGAGCACGGCGCGGCGGGTCTTGGCCGGCATCAGGTGCCCCGCGATGGTGTCCACCCAGCGGGCCGGCAGGCCCGGGTTCTCCCGGGCCAGCAACCGGGTCGCCACCGTCCGGTCCAGCGTCCGCATCGACACCTCACCCAGCACCGGGGTCCGCCACACCCGGGCCATCCGGTGCCAGCGGTAGCCGAGCAGCACGCCGGTGTTGACGAACGTCACGCTGGCGACGTCGCCGGGATGGTCGGCCGCCCAGGCCGCGGCGAACGGGCCGCCGAAGTCGTGGGCCACCAGGTGCACCCGGTCGACGCCGAGCTCGCGGATCACCCCGTCCAGAAAGCGCGCGTAGCTGTAGACCGTGTAATCGCGGTCCGGTCGCTCATCGGCCGCGCCGAAGCCCGGCAGGTCGGGTGCGATGACACGGGCGAACCC
>JAHZJY010000368.1 GCA_022600695.1 Actinomycetes bacterium
CCGGTGGGCGTTGCGTTCGCCGCGGCTGCCGGTCTGTTGTGGCCGGTGCTCGCGATCGGTCTCGTTCAATGGTTTTTGATCGCGGCACTTCACCGTCACCTGAACCACCCGCGGGTAGCGCCGGCGCGATTCGGGAGGATACGGTCCCGCCACGCTGTCGCCTGAAGACAATGTCCGTCGGCAGTGGCCCGGTTCGAATCCGGGCGGTAAACCGGATAGTTGCCGAACCATGACCGTTTCGTGATGAGTCACACCGGTTGAGCGTCTTACCCGAGCGTAAAATCGGGCGTAACACCCGGTCAACGAATCGGAGCGCTGGCAATGGTCTGGACTGCTGTCTACCCTGTCGTTGCGCTCGCCGTCGCGGTCGCCGCTCATCTGTTCGCCGAGCGTTTCCGGGCGCCCGGCGATCCGGCGCCGCAGCGCCCCGCCGCCCTCGCTGCGCTGGCCGGATTGCTCTGGCCGGCAGTCGTGATCGGTCTGGCCCAGTGGGGTTTGATTGCGGCCATCGCATCAGCGAAACACCCTGCACAACCCCCCGCGACAGGCTTTGACGGCTTGCCGTTGACCGGCGTCGCACACTGAACTGCGGTGGCCGTTCGCCCGGCGTCTGGGTGATCCGCGAGCTGATCGCAGGCGGTGCCGCCCCTCCGCTGCCCGGCGGGACTTAAGTGGTTGCCGGGTAGTTACCCGATACGTTGCCGGGTAGTTACCCGGTATCCAGCAGTTGCCTGGGGGTGACTGGACACCCTGACGAGTTCCCCGTTCGTCGAGACGGCGGCGGTTTTCTCGATTCGGCCATGTGCGGTGCCATTTCCGGCCGGCGCCGATGTGATGTCCGACGCAGTTGGTGGCCACGGATGAGAATTCCCAGCGATTCACACCGGTCGTCGCCGATGCTTCGAAGACCACCGTTGACCAGGGTCGTTACCGAATTCGGGGCAACGCTGCGGCAGGTGGCGCCGCAGTTCCTGCTGAGCGCAGTCTGAAGCCGCGGGGCAGCAGCCGAAAACCGCAGGAATTAGGCGTCGGTGCGGACCGTTAGAGTCGATGCAGCCCGGCAGCACGCCGGATTGTTTTCCCGGTTTTTATTGGTTGCGGCTGGACTTTTCCCCGGCCCTATGGAGGTGTAACGGAACATGGCGAACACGACAGGCGGGGCCGCAGTGGCCGAACGGCCCGCGGATTCGGTGTGGCTGTCGACGTTGCCGACGCCGCGGATCGCCGCCATCAGCGGCCTGACGCGCCCCTCCGCTGAACTGCACCGGGCCGTCCGCCCCGCCGTCGGCGAGTTGGCCGGCTTGTCCGGCGCGGTGACCGATCTCGCCGTCAGCCACGACGGACGCCATCTGGTTGCGTCGCACTTCGGTGGGGACACCGTCTCGGTTATCGACATCGCGACGCTGACCGTCAGTTCGGTGGTGCCCGACATCGCGGAACCGTATGCGGTCGCAGCCTCCGACCGGGCTTACGTCAGGTCGGCATCGGCTGCTGAGGACAGCGTGGTCGCCGTCGACCTCGAGACCGGACTTCCGCTGGCTGCCCGGGAAGTCGGGGTAGGCGCCCGAGGCCTCGCAGTCAGCCAGTCGGGCGATCTGATCTACATTGCGCGCTCGGCCGATGACCTCGCCGATATCGCCGTGGTCGACGTCGAGAGCGGCCACATCAACTCCATTGCGGTCACCCGGGAATCCGGTGCATCCTTGGACACCGTGCGGGTCAACGCCGCCGGGAATCGCCTGTACGCCGCGCTCACCACGGCGGCCGGCGGCTCGCTTGTGGTGATCGACGTCCGGGCCGGCCGTGTGCTCAGCACCATCGCTGTGGGTGACTCGATCGGTGATATCGCTGTCCACCCCGACGGCCGGAGGATTTTCGTCACCGGCTGGGACGCCGAGTTGGGAGCGGTGCTGCGCATCGTCGACACCGGGGCAGGCCGCGTCGTGCACACCATCGAGACGGGCGGCGGCTTGTCGGCACAGGTGATCGTGACCGCCGGCGCCGCATACGTGGCGGAGGGCCATCAGGTCGTCGTCATCGATGCCGCGACCGCGCGGATCGCCGAGCGCATCGACATCGGCCGGCCGGTGTCCAGCCTTGCGGTCAGCCGAGACGGATCGTGCTTGTACGTCGGTGACTATGAAGGTGCCGTGACGGCGGTCGAGGTCCGAAGCGCCGGATTGCGCGCGGCGTCCTGACGCCGGTTCCGGGCCGCGCTGGCTAGCGCTCGCTGCAGTCCAGCGACACCGAGATCGTCTGGCTGGTCACCGCTGGGACCAAGAAGTTCCCCTCGGCACTTCCCAGGCCCGGGCCCACGTAGGGCACCCACTGGGTCATGGTCTGCGGGTTGCGCACCCCGGTCACGACGCACTTGGCCATCGGGCCGGTGCCGATCTTGTCGATCTGTACCAGGTAACCCTGTCGTTGAAGCTGGTTGATGGTGTCTTGGGCGGACTCCTCAGCCTGGGCCGGCCCGGCCGGGCCGACCACCATCCCGAGGGCCGTAAACGTCGCCGTCAGGATCGCGAAGCCGCGCATGATCCCTCCTTATGTGATGTGACGGTATACCTCTTTGGGTATCGCCGCGGGACGGCCGGTTGTTCCGTCAATCGGTGACACTTCGTCCATCGGGTAGCCGGCCGTCGGGGAGCCGGCCATCGCCGTATTCCCCGGAGTGTGGTGCGGGACGACGATACGATCGGGCACACCGAGAGCCAAGCCGCGAACGAAAGTGGTCCCGATGCTGAGCACGATGCAGGACTGCCCGCTGACCGTGTCCGAAATCCTGCGGTACGCGGTGCGGGTTCACGGCGACCGCACGGTCACCACCGCCACCGGCGACGGTTTCCGGCGGGCGACCTACCGGGAGGTAGGTCGGCAGGCTGCACGACTGGCCAATGCGCTGCGCCGGCTCGGTATCGACGGCGACCAGCGGGTCGCCACCTTCATGTGGAACAACCAGGAACATCTCGAGGCCTACGTCGCCATCCCGTCGATGGGCGCGGTACTGCACACTCTCAATATCAGGCTCTTCCCAGAGCAGATCGAGTTCGTCGCCTACGAGGCTGAAGACCGGGTGCTCCTCGTCGACATGGCGCTGGTGCCGATTCTGGCGCCGGTGCTGCCTCGGATGGAGACCGTCCACACCGTCATCGCGGTGGGTTCCGGCGATCTGGGGCCGCTGGAATCCTCCGGCAAGACGGTGCTGCGCTACGACGAGATCACCGGTGCCGAACCCGAGGAGTTCGACTGGCCCAGCATTGACGAGAACTCTGCTGCAGCAATGTGTTACACCAGCGGAACCACCGGTCACCCGAAAGGGGTGGTCTACGGGCACCGATCCAGTTACCTGCACTCGATGGCCGTCTGCAGCGGTAACGGCATGGGTCTGAGTTTTTCCGACAGCGCATTGCCGATCGTGCCGATGTTCCACGCCAACGCGTGGGGGCTGCCGTACGCCGCGTTGATGGCCGGCGCCGACCTCGTGCTGCCGGACCGTTTCATGGACGCCAAGTCCATGGTGAACCTGATTGAGACCCAACGTCCGACGGTGGCCGGTGCTGTCCCCACCATCTGGAACGACGTGATGAGTTTCCTCGACCGCGAACCGGGACATGACATCTCGTCGCTGCGGCTGGTGGCCTGCGGGGGCTCGGCCGTGCCGGTGTCGTTGATGCAAACCTTCGAGGAGCGGCACGGGGTGCAGATCCGGCAGCTGTGGGGGATGACCGAAACCTCGCCGATGGCAACGCTGGCCTGGCCCGCTCCGGATACGCCGACGGAGGACCACTGGTCGATCCGTGCCACCCAGGGCCGACCGATGTGCGGCGTCGAGGCCCGCATCGTCGCCGATGATGGGACCGCGCTTCCCAGCGACAATGTCGCGATTGGCGAGCTCGAGGTCCGCGGACCGTGGATAACCGGTTCGTACTATCGAAACACCGACCCGTCGAAGTTCGCCTCCGGCTGGTTGCGCACCGGCGACGTCGGCAGGATCGACTCACAGGGATACATCACGCTGACCGACCGGGCCAAGGACGTCATCAAGTCCGGGGGCGAATGGATCTCCTCGGTAGAGTTGGAGAACACCCTCATCGGCCACCCGGCGGTGCGGGAGGCCGCGGTCGTGGCGGTGCCCGACGAGCGATGGCAGGAGCGTCCGCTGGCCGCCGTCGTGTTTCACGACGGTGCCGACATCTCACCGGCCGAGCTGCGGGAATTCCTGGCCGACAAAGTGGCTCGCTGGTGGCTGCCGGAGCGGTGGACGGTAGTCGAGGAAATCCCGCGCACCAGCGTCGGCAAATACGATAAGAAAACAATCCGGGCGCGTTACGCCGACGACGGCTACCAGGTGATCGAGGTTCGCGGCTGATCGTCAGCGAGGCCGTTAGGGTGGGGAAATGGTGTTTCGGGTGGTGCAGTGGGCCACCGGATCGGTCGGTGTGGCCGCGGTAAAAGCAGTACTGGAGCATCCGGAGCTGGAATTGGCCGGCTGCTGGGTGCACTCAAAAGCCAAGGCCGGTAGAGATGTTGGCGAGATAGTCGGGGCCGGACCGCTCGGGGTCGCCGCCACCGACAGTATCGACGAGATCATCGCGATGGACGCCGACGCCGTCGTCTACGCCCCACTGCTGCCCGATACCGACGAGGTGTGCGCGCTGCTGCGGTCAGGTAAGAACGTGGTCAGTCCGGTGGGCTGGTTCTACCCCTCCGAGTCGGATGCGGCCCCCCTGGAGGCGGCGGCGCGGGAGGGCGGCGCGACACTGCACGGCGCCGGTATCGGGCCGGGCGCGGCCACTGAACTGTTCCCGCTGCTGCTGTCGGTGATGTCGACCGGTATCACTCACGTGCGCGCCGAGGAGTTCTCCGACCTGCGTAGCTACGGTGCGCCGGATGTGGTCCGGCAGGTGATGGGATTCGGCGGCACACCCGAGTCTGCGCTGGGCGGGCCGATGCAGAAACTGCTCAACGGCGGCTTTTTACAGTCGGTGCGACTGATCGTCGATCGGCTCGGATTCGCCGCCGAACCGGTCATCCGTACCAGTCAGCAGGTGGCGGTGGCCACCGCGCCGATCGAGTGCCCGATCGGAGTCATCCGGCCCGGCGCCGTGGCCGGGCGCCGCTTCTGCTGGGATGCGGTGGTCACCAACACGATCGTCGTGCGCGTCGCGGTCAACTGGCTGATGGGCGAGGAGCACCTCGACCCGGCCTGGTCCTTCGGGCCGGCCGGTGAACGCTATGAGATCGAGGTGCGAGGCCACCCCAACACCTTCGTCACCGTGAAGGGTTGGCAGCCCGAGACCGTTGAGGACGGACTGATCAGCAATCCGGGGGTGGTCGCCACCGCTGCGCACTGTGTGAATGCGATCCCGGCCACCTGTGCGGCGGATCCCGGCGTCAAGGGGTTCTTCGATCTACCGCCGCTCACCGGGCGGGCCGCACCGCTGTTCGCCCGTCCGGACTAGCATCGGCAAATGGCACATTCCGTTGTGGCGCTGTCCGACTACCTGGTGGGCTGACGAACATGTGTCGACTCTTCGGTATGCACGCCGGGCGCGACGTGATCACGGCGACGTTCTGGTTGCTCAACGCCCCGGACAGCCTGTCGGTGCAGAGTCGTCGCAACCCGGATGGCACCGGCCTGGGTGTCTTCGGCGCCGACGGTGAGCCCGAACTGCGCAAACAGCCGATGGCGGCATGGCGTGACCGGGCCTTCCACTGCGAGGCGCACGAGATGACCGGCACGACGTTCCTTGCGCACATCCGATATGCCACCACCGGTGGTCTGGATTCGGTCAACACGCATCCCTTCCTGCAGCAAGGCCGACTCTTCGCGCACAACGGTGTGCTTGAGGGCCTCGATTTGCTCGACAACCGGCTGGAAACGCTCGGTGCATCGAATCTCGTTCGGGGACAGACGGATTCGGAGCGGCTATTCGCGCTGATCACCGCCGCGACCAGCCGCCGCGGAGGTGATGTGACGGCGGGGATTCAAGACGCCGTCGGTTGGGTCGCCGACAACCTGCCGGTCTACGCAATCAACATCCTGGTCAGCACCGCGACCGATATGTGGGCGCTTCGCTACCCGGAAACCCATCAGCTCTACGTGCTGGACAGGCGGGAACCGGGTGCTTTCGATTTGCGCACCCAACGGATCCGTGCCCGCTCAAGTCATCTCGCGCAGTCCCCGGCGGTGGTCTTCGCCAGCGAGCCGATGGACGAGGACCCGGGCTGGCGGCTGTTGGACCCCGGCGAGTTGGTCCATGTCGACGCCAACCTCGACATCGTCAGTCGGCTGCAGTTCCCGCACCCGCCCCGTCATCTACTGAGACTGGGCGACCTCAGCCCGGCCGCACAGGCGGCCCAACACGCTGAGCATCCGAAGTAGCTCAACGGAGGTCGGGTCGCTGTTCGTCGACTCGATCATCATCGAGGCCGTCCAGCGCCTTGGTAGCCAACTCGCGGCCGAGGGCGATGACCTCTGCCGCCCGGTGAAAGTCCAGACTGCGGCACGCTGTTCGGGGGACCTCGATGAGCAGATCCGGTGGGTAGGCTGCCATCTGGTGTCTAGCCAAGGCTGCCTGCGCGATGTCGATGGCACGCATCATCACCGCGAAACTACCCAACTTGGGGATCCCCCGACCCGCGTCGTCGAGGTCGTCGCCGACGGTTGGATCCTCATCGTCGATATCGGCGATCCCGAACTGCTCGCCGGCCGTACCGAGCCGGTCGAAGAGGGCGGAGGTGCTGCGCAGAAGCCGGTTCAATCGTTCGCGGGGGGGTCTGGTGTCGCCGCCGATCTGATCGTCGCCGACGTCGGTCTCTGTGCCCGAGACACTGACCGCGATGGTCAGGTCGGCGTTAACGGCGGCGATCGGCGCGATCGGCAAGGGGTCAAGGATGCCACCGTCGGCCAGCAGCCGCCCGTCGAGCATATGCGGGGCGATGACCCCTGGGATGGCGATCGAGGCTCGGATGGCCTCGTCAACCGGACCGCGCTGCAACCAGACCGACTTGCCGGTGATGAGATCCGTCGTCACCGCCGTATAGGGGATGGACAGGCTCTCGATGGTGGCCTCGCCGAGGATATCGCGCACGGCATCGAGGATCTTCCCGGCCCGGAACACTCCGGCGGCGCTGATTGAGGGATCGAGCAGTCGGAGCATGGCCCGCTGGGTGAGGGTGGTGGTCCAATCGGTGAACTCATCCAGTGAACCTGCCGCGAACAGGCCGCCGACCAGCGCGCCCATCGACGACCCCGCGATCCCAACCACTTCGTAGCCCCGGTCGCTGAGTTCGTTGAGGACTCCGATATGGGCGTAGCCGCGCGCGCCGCCGCTGCCCAGGGCGAGCGCCACACGTTTGGCCATAGCTCCATTCTGGTCCCTCCGATTCGGATCCCCCGCAGCCGGGAGGCTTTCGGTCAGATCGATACGCGGCTCAGCAGCCCCCGTCGGCTGCGGCCCGGACGGCAATGATCAAGGCGGCCTGCTGGGCGCCGGTCAACTCCGGCCAGGTCATCTGGAACGTGGCCCGCCCGGGCTCGGTGGCGGCCTGCACCTCCTTGAGATACGGCTCGACCAGTGTCTGGGGGTCACCGCCCCGGGTGTCCATCCAATCCTTGGCGACCATGCAGGCCTGCGCGTACTGCTCCTCGGTGGACTGGGCCGGTTCATCGACCCTGGTGGTCACCCCGCCGGGCGAGACCCCGACTGCCTGATCGCCGGACTCTGGGGCGAGCGGTTCCGCGATCGGTCGCTCGGCGTTCGGAGTCGGCGCTACCGGTGCGGCCGTATCGCCGCCCCTCCCTGCGCAACCCGTCACGAGTGCGACGGTGAGCGCGGCGGCGCCGCCGATGCGTTGTCCTGTCCTGAGCATGACGGTCAATCTATGCAACATCGGACGAGTCTGCGCCGGTGCAGCCCTCGATGGCGTGTCCGTGGTGGATCGGGCTGCCGGCCGACCGGCTCGAGAAAGCCCGACTACTGGGTGTAGTCCTGCCTCACCAGTCCCCGCAGCCGCTCCGTCTTCTCCGGCGTCCAGCCCGGAGGCTGCATGACCGCCGCCCAGGCATTGACCGCATCCTTGACGTAGCGGTGGCCGTGTCCGTCCGGTACGTCGACGGCGACCGCCATATCCGCCGCCACCTGGAGGAAGGTGACCACCGGGATCCAGTTCATATCCCCGGAAACGTCGTATCCGCGCGGTTCGCGCAGCCAATCAGGTTCGGCGAAGAGCAGTTCGGGGTTCCACCATGCGATCGGGTCCGAGGCATGTTGCAGATAGGCGATCCTCGGGTTGCCCCAGGGTGTTTCCGGACGGTCGAGATCCTCCGGGCGCGCGGCGAATCGCACGTTGACGCCGTCATCGAAGATCGGCAGCCACTCCGGCGACCCCGGATCCCGGTTGGCCGTGACGTCGTCGCGCATGGTGTTCTGGAACGTCGGTCCGGAGAACAGTGCGCCGTTGGTGCGGGCGATGATGTTGTTCGGGCTGAGGAACGGCGCCTCGCCGCCGAAGGAGCCCAGGCTCTCGCCGAACACCACGATCTTGGGCCGCCGAGCCTCCGGAAGGGCTCGCACCTTCTCGTCGACCGCCTCGAAGAGTGCCTGCCCGGCCTGGCGGGCGTTCTCCTTGTCCACGAGGAACGACAACCAGCTCGGGAGGTAGGAGTACTGCATGCTCACGATGGCGGTGTCACCGTTGAACATGTACTCCAGCGAGTCGGCCTCGGCGGCGTTGATCCAACCCGTACCGGTAGTGGTGGCGACCGCGATGACCTTGCGCTTCAGTCCACCTTCGCGCTCGAGTTCCTCGGCGGCGAGTTCGGCGGTCTGGCGGATCCCGTCGGCGGATTTCAGCCCCGCGTACGCACGGATCGGTTCGATGGCCGGCGCGCCGTTGAACGCGGTCAACTCCTCGACCGTCGGCCCGTTTCCGACGAAGATCCGGCCCTGGTGTCCCAACGATTCCCAGGACACCAATGAGCCCGGGCCGCCCGAGCGCAGTGGGGTCTTCGGTGCGGGCTGGTTGGGATCCAGCTCGTCGTTGATCGCCGAGAAGGTCTTGTTCAACAAGCTCATGCCGCCGCGCACCACCACCCCATTGAGGGTGGCGATGCTCACCGATACCAGGGCAACTACCGCGACCACGGCCGAAACCCGCGGTGGAGCAACGCGATTGAGCTGCGCAACGAGAAATCGGACAAGTCTGCCGACCAGCTGACCGATTTCCACGAAAACGAAAAGCAGGATGACCGCCAGCACTCCCGCCTGAACGTAGTTGAACCACCGTAGTTGAGGGACTCCCATCAGGTCGCGAACGTTGCCTTGCCAGTAGCTGAAGTAAAAGACGCCAATGGTCAATTCCACGACTGCGACGGCAGCCAGCACCCGCCAGGCCCAACGGGGTGCTCGCGGGCTGCTCGGGCGGGACTGCATGAACCGCACCAGCCACACTCCGAAGACCCCGAGGCCGTAGCCGATCGCCCCGGTCGCTCCGCTGACGATGCCCTGGAACAGCGGACCGCGCGGTAGCAGCGACGGTGTCATCGACAGCCACAAAAAGATCATTCCAACCGCCGTGCCGGTGAAGGTGTACCGGCGCTGCCACCAATCCCGGTCGGGTTCCCGGGCCTCGGCGGCGGTCTGCGGTTCGGCGACTGTCACGGCAGAGAACCTTATCGGTGGGTGAAGTTGGGAGCCCGTTTCTCTGTGAAGGCGGCCATCCCCTCGCTCTGATCTTCGGTGGCGAACGCCGAGTGGAACAGTCGGCGTTCGTAGAGCAGGCCCTCGGCGAGGGTGGACTCGAACGCGCGGTTGACTGCCTCCTTGGCCATCCGGGCGGCCGATAGAGACATCCGGGAGATGGTCGTGGCCACCGCGTTGGCCTCGTCGAGCAGTTGGTCGGCCGGAACCACCCGCGACACCAGGCCACTGCGTTCGGCCTCGGTTGCATCGAGGGTGCGACCGGTCAGGATCAGGTCCATTGCCTTGGCTTTACCGATCGCCCGGGTCAGCCGTTGCGAACCGCCCATGCCTGGCAGCACGCCGAGTTTGATCTCCGGTTGGCCGAACTTCGCATTATCCGCGGCGATCAGCACGTCGCACATCATGGCCAGCTCGCAACCCCCGCCCAGCGCATAGCCGGCAACCGCGGCGATCAGCGGTGTGCGGATGGCGCCAAGCCTGCCCCAGGCGGCGAAGAAATCAGCTTCGAAAACCTCGGAGAACGACAGTGCCGACATCTCCTTGATGTCGGCGCCGGCGGCGAAGGCCTTCCCCGAGCCGGTGATCACGATGGCACCGATTCCGGGGTCGGCGTCGAGTTCTGCTGCCGCGGTCGTCACCTCGGCCATCACCTGGCTGTTGAGGGCGTTGAGCGCTTTGGGCCGGTTCAGCGTGATGGTGCCGACGCGCTCCGATTGGCTTACCAGGATCGTCTCGTAACTCATGTGCACTCCTTCTTCAGAACGTCAGGTCTGGATCGGCCGGCGCGAAGTAGGCGTTGACGGCGTCTGCCGTCACCGCTGCCAGCGACTCCGGCGACCACCGGGGGTTGCGGTCCTTGTCCACCAGTTGGGCGCGGATGCCCTCGACCAGGTCGTGGGACCTCAGCGCGGCGCAGGACACCCGATATTCCTGAACCAGCACCTGTTCGAGGGTGTCCAGTTCGGCAGCGCGCCGAACGGCTGCCAGGGTGACGTCCAACGCGATGGGGGAGCGGGTGGAGATGATGTCGGCGGCATTGTTGGCCGGTTCCACGTCGTGGCCGCGCAGGGCGGCGACGATGTCGGTGACCGTGTCGCCGGAGTAGCACTGATCGATCCAATCCCGCTGGGCGGCGAGCTGACTGGGCGGCGGGTCTTGAGCGTGATCGCCCAGGGCCGAGTCGATCCCGTCGGCGACGATCCGTGCGGTGAACGCCTCGATGTCGACACTGGCGACGTAGTGGTCGGCCAGGCCGAGTGCGATGGCGTCCGCCCCGGAGAAGGGTGCGCCGGTCAGGGCGGCGTGCAGACCGAGGTTCCCGGGTGCCCGGGACAGCAGGAAGGTGCCGCCGACGTCGGGGATGAATCCGATACCGACCTCGGGCATGGCGATCGTCGACGTGTCGGTCACCACGCGGACACTGCCGTGCGCACTGACGCCGACTCCGCCGCCCATCACGATGCCGCCCATGCACGCGATGTAGGGCTTGGGGTAGCGCCCGATACGGGCGTTCAGGCGGTACTCGTCGAACCAGAACCGCCGCGCCTCGGTGCCGCCGGCCTTGGCGCTGTGGTAGATCGCCACCACATCGCCGCCGGCGCAGAGGCCGCGGTCCCCGGCGCCGTTGACGACGACCGCGCGCACGGCTGCGTCGTCCTCCCACGCGGTCAGCGCGGCGTCCATCGCGGCCACCATGGTGTGGGTCAGGGAGTTGAGAGCCTTCGGGCGGTTCAGGGTCAGGAACCCGACCCCGCCCTCGACTCGGGTCAGTACCTCGTCGGGAAAATCGCTCAACCGGTCATCTCCGTCCCTGGAAGGTTGGACGTCCTGGTTTTACCAGCCCAATGTGGTCCGGGCTCCACCGGGATAAGAGGTAAGGTTGTCCTACGGCGGCAAGACTGGGAAGTTCATGGGAACTGTTCGGGGATTGCCGTTCGTTGACCCTTTGTCTTCGGACTGATATTCATCGGACTTACTCGAAAGGATCCGACGGTGCGGGAATCCAGCAACCCGGTCTTCCGCTCGCTGCCCAAGCAGCAGGGCGGCTATGCGCAGTTCGGCCCCGGTATCGCCGGCGCCACCAGGCAGGTCGGCTATCAGGCCGAGCCCTACACCACGGCTCCGCAGACCGGTGTCTCGCGGCCGCTGACGATCGACGACGTCGTCACCAAGACCGGCATCACCCTCGGGGTGCTCTCGGTGGTGGCGGCGATCTCGTACTTCATCGTCGGTGGCAGTCCCGGCCTCGCGATGCCGTTCACCCTGGTCGGCGCGCTCGGTGGTTTGGCATTGGTCCTGGTCGCCACCTTCGGCCGTAAGCAGGACAACCCGGCGATCGTCCTGAGTTACGCGGCGCTCGAGGGTCTGTTCCTCGGCGCAATATCCTGGGTGTTCGGCAACGTCGTCGTCGCCAACGGCAACGCCGGCGCGCTGATCACCCAGGCGGTACTCGGTACCCTCGGCGTGTTCTTCGGCATGCTGGTGGTCTACAAGACCGGGGCCATCCGGGTCACCCCCAAGTTCACCCGATTCCTGGTCGCCAGCATGGTCGGCGTCCTGGTGTTGATGCTCGGCAATTTCGTGCTGGCGATGTTCGGCGTCGGAGGCGGCGAGGGGATGGGATTGCGATCCGGCGGACCGCTGGCCATCATCTTCTCGCTGGTGTGCATCGGAATCGCGGCCTTCAGCTTCCTGCTCGACTTCGACGCCGCAGACCAGATGATCCGGGCCGGCGCGCCGGAAAAGGCCGCCTGGGGCGTCGCCCTCGGTCTGACTGTGACGCTGGTGTGGCTGTATCTGGAAATCCTGCGTCTGCTCAGCTACTTCCAGAACGACTAGGTACGTTCCCGAACGATCAGACGTCCACGGCGTCCGAGAAAACCCCGCTCCGGCGGGGTTTTTTCGTGGCCGGTCGGGTCCCCGCCGATCCTCTCCCCGCGGGTGGGTCCGCGCTGCGGGTGAGTCTCAGCTGAGCCTCTCCACCACCATCGCCATACCCTGTCCGCCACCTACGCACATGGTTTCGACCCCGAACGTCTTGTCGTGGGTAGCAAGGTTGTTCAGCAGCGTGGCGGTGATACGCGCGCCTGTCATACCGAACGGGTGACCCAGCGCAATCGCCCCGCCCGAGATATTGAGCTTGTCCTCGTCGATGCCGAGCGCGCGGGCCGAGCCGAGCACCTGCACGGCGAAGGCTTCGTTGATCTCGAACAGGTCGATATCGGAGACCGACATACCCGCGTTCGTCAAGGCTTTCTGCACCGCATCGATCGGGCCCAGGCCCATGATCTCCGGGGAGAGGCCGGACACGCCGGTGGAGACCACGCGGGCCAGCGGGGTGAGTCCCAGTTCTTCGGCCCGGGTATCGGACATGACGATCACCGCGGCGGCGCCGTCGTTGAGTGGGCAGGCGTTTCCGGCGGTGACGGTGCCATCGGGGCGGAATACCGGTGCCAGCTGGCTGACCTTCTCGTAACTCGTCCCGGCCCGGGGACCGTCGTCGGTTCGTACGACGGTGCCGTCCGGCAATGTCACCGGGGCGATCTCCCGCTCGAAGAAACCACTGTCGATGGCCGCCTCGGCGCGGTTCTGGCTGCGCACGCCCCAACGGTCCTGGTCCTCGCGGCTGATACCGGTATGGAGTGCGACATTCTCCGCGGTCTGCCCCATCGCGATATAGACGTCCGGCAGCAGGCCGTCTTCGCGGGGGTCGTGCCATTCGGTGGCGCCGTCGGCCGCGGCCGCGTCACAACGCTCGCGGGCCTCGTTGAACAGCACGTTGCGGGTCTCCGGCCACGAGTCGGCGCTGCCCTGCGGGAACCGCGACACCGTCTCGACCCCCGCAGAGATGAACGCATGTCCCTCGCCGGCCTTGATCGCGTGGAACGCCATTCGGGTGGTCTGCAGCGATGACGAGCAATACCGGTTGACGGTCACTCCGGGCAGAAAGTCGTAGCCGAGTTCGACGGCCACGACGCGGGCGATGTTGAACCCGGCCTCGCCTGCCGGCTGACCGCACCCCAACATCAGGTCGTCGATATCGCGCGGGTTCAGCCCGGGGACTTTGTCGAGGGCGGCGCGCACCATCTGAACTGCCAGATCGTCGGGTCGGATCTCGACCAGTGAGCCCTTGAAGGCCCGGCCGATGGGAGAACGGGCGGTGGAGACGATGACGGCTTCGGGCATGAGGTGCTCCTCGTTGGTTCGCGGATTACCGAGAAACCTAGCCCGTGGGCCGGGCCGCGGGGGTGGTAACCCCGCTGCCGCGCCGGTGGAGCAGCCTGCTGAGTGGAGCGAGTCCGGCCACCACACCGGTCAGTCGTGCCGCTCGCGGCAACGCGGGGCGATCCTCGCCGAGGGCCCGGCACAGTGCCGGCAGCAACTGATCGGCGGCGAGCGCGTATCCGGTCGCGGAAGGATGGTAGCGGTCCGCGGAGAACAGCAACTCGGGTTCGGTCTCGAAGTGGGGCGCGAGCAGATCGGCCAGCGGAACCGGGACCCCGCCGGCCGCGCCCACCTCGCCGGCCTGCGCCCGGGCCAACCTGAGCCCCAGGGATCGGGCTGTCCAGCGCAGCGGTTGCGGGATGGCTGTGATGACCCCGAGGTCCGGGCAGGTGCCGACCACCACCGCGGTGCCGCCGCGGCGCAGGCGGCGAACCGCAGCGCCGAGCCGACGGGCCGACGGGCCGATGCCGTTGAGCGCGGTGACGTCGTTGGCGCCGATCATGATCACCGCGGCATCGGGCGGGGGTCCGGCCACCAGCATCGCGTCGACCTGACTTGCCAAGCCCCTCGAGGTCGCGCCCACAATCGCCTTCGTCGACAGCCGCACCGGCTGTCCGGTCTGTTCGGCCAGCCCACGGGCCAGCAAAACCCCGGGAACTTCGTCGGCCTGCCGGCAGCCGTACCCGGTAGCGGTCGAGTCGCCGAACACCATCAGGTGCAGGTCCGTGTTCGCACCGCGCTCCCACCGGCGGGCCGGTCCACCGCCGGGCGCGTACACCCCGTCCGCGCGGGGCGGGGTGTCCCAGGCCCGCGGGATGATGCTTCGTGCCTGCTCGGCCTGCCCGGTGAGAAGGTTGCGGGCACCCACGACCGCGCTGCCGGTCGAGGCCAGAACGCCCGCGACGGCCAGTGCCTTGGTGGGACCGAGCCACATGGTCACGGAACTCAGTGTGGGCCCGCGAAACCGGGTTGGCGATCACGGACCGGTATCAGTTCCAGCAATAATTCGTCATCTGTGATTGTGGTCCCGGTCACAGCTGCCAAGCTTGGGGTCGCACTACAGTCACACCAGAACGGTCACACCGCTACAACGACGTAGGGAGTGTTCAGGATGACCGCACCCAGCAAGGTTCCGCCGTCCACCCGGCCGGCCCGCCCGCGTCGCTACCCGGTCAGCGACGGCGCGCCGGTGGAAGTCGTCGAGGACGGCCCGAGCCTGCCGGCACGGCTGGTCTCGTTGGGCGCGAGGCTGACGATGTGGCCCACGCTGGCGGTGCTCAGCCACGTTCCGCACCTGCCGTGGCCGTTCGGACTGGTGGACTACGTGGCCCAGGCGCTGCTGCCCTCGCCCGGCACGGTGCGCGCCACCGTCGGGCTGCCCAACTCGTCGGCCCAGTTGGTACGGGCCCCCGGGGTGCTACCCGCCGACGGCCGCCGGCGGGTCGTGCTGTACCTGCACGGGGGGGCGTTTCTGACGTGCGGGGTGAACTCGCACAGCCGCATCTCGGTCGCGCTGTCGAAGTTCGCCGACTCGCCGGTACTGGTGGTCGACTACCGGCTGATCCCCAAGCACACCATCGGGATGGCCATCGACGACTGCTACGACGGCTACCGGTGGCTGCGACTGCGCGGTTACGAGCCCGACCAGATCGTGCTGGCCGGCGACTCGGCCGGTGGCTACCTCGCGCTGGCGTTGGCCCAGCGGCTTCAGGCCGAGGGCGAGACCCCGGCCGCGCTGGTCGCCATCTCGCCGCTGTTGCAGTTGGAGCAGGACCCCAAGCTGACCCATCCCAACGCCTACACCGATGCGATGTTCCCGCCGAAGGCCTTCGACGCGCTGGTCGCGCTGGTGGCCCGGGCGGCGGCCAAGCATGTCGTGGACGGAGAGCCGGAGGACGTCTACGAGCCGCTGGACCATATCGAGCCGGGATTGCCGCAGACACTGATCCACGTCTCCGGCTCGGAGGTATTGCTCCATGACGCCAGGCTGGCCGCCCGGCGGTTGGCGGCCGCCGGGGTACCGGCTGAGGTGCGGGTGTGGCCGGGCCAGATTCACGACTTCCAACTGGCCGCCCCGCTGATCCCGGAGGCGACCCGATCCCTGCGCCAGATCGGTGAGTACATTCGCGAAGCCACCGGCTGAACGGACGGCGCCGCGGCCTGCGACCATAGAGCCATGCGAATAGCACCCCACGTCAGCGAACTGATCGGCAACACCCCGCTGGTTCGACTGAACTCGGTCGTGCCCGAGGGTGCCGGAGTGGTGGCGGCCAAGATCGAATACCTCAATCCCGGGGGCAGTTCCAAGGACCGAATTGCGGTCAAGATGATTGACGCCGCCGAGGCCGCCGGCCAGCTCGGGCCGGGCGGCACCATCGTCGAGCCCACCTCGGGTAACACCGGTGTCGGGCTGGCCCTGGTGGCCCAGCGCCGCGGATACAAGTGCGTCTTCGTCTGCCCGGACAAGGTCAGCGAGGACAAGCAGAACGTCCTGCGCGCCTACGGCGCGGAGGTGGTGGTCTGCCCGACCGCGGTCCCGCCGGATCATCCGGACAGCTACTACAGCGTGTCCAATCGCCTGGTCGGGGAGATCGAGGGCGCCTGGAAACCCGACCAGTACTCCAACCCGAACGGTCCGGCGAGCCATTACGAGACCACCGGACCGGAGATCTGGACCGATACCGGAGGGAAGATCACCCATTTCGTTGCGGGGGTGGGCACCGGCGGCACCATCACCGGTGCCGGGCGCTACCTCAAGGAGGTATCCGGCGGCCGGGTAACGGTGATCGGTGCCGACCCGGAGGGTTCGGTGTACTCCGGTGGCACCGGGCGGCCCTATCTGGTGGAGGGCGTGGGCGAGGACTTCTGGCCGGCCGCCTACGACCCGGCGGTGGCTGACAAGATCATTGCCGTCTCCGACGCGGACTCCTTCGATATGACCCGCCGGCTGGCCCGTGAGGAGGGGCTGCTGGTCGGGGGATCGTGCGGGATGGCGGCCGTGGCGGCCTTGAGGGTCGCCGAGGAGGCCGGGCCCGACGCGGTGATCGTCGTACTGCTGCCCGACGGTGGGCGTGGGTATCTGTCGAAGATTTTCAACGACTCCTGGATGTCGTCCTACGGCTTCCTGCGCACCCCGCTCGACGACACCAAGCCCGCCCCGACCGTCGGCGACGTACTGCGCGGCAAGTCCGGAGCCCTGCCCGACCTGGTGCACACCCACCCGTCGGAAACGGTGCGCGATGCCATCGGGATCCTGCGCGAATACGAGGTATCTCAGATGCCGGTGGTCGGGGCGGAGCCGCCGGTCATGGCCGGCGAGGTTGCCGGCAGCGTGTCCGAACGCGAGCTGTTATCAGCGGTTTTCGAGGGCCGTGCCCACCTGGCCGATGCGGTGGCCCTGCACATGAGCCCGCCGCTACCACTGATCGGTGCCGGGGAGACGCTCAGCGCCGCGGCCGCGGTGCTGCGCGATGCCGACGCCGTGATGGTGGTCGAGGAAGGTAAGCCTGCGGGGGTCATCACCCGCCACGATCTGCTCGGCTATCTTTCCGAAGGCTCGCGGCGACGATGACGCGATAGGGACGCGATAGTGTTGCATCGCTCAAATCCCGACCGGAGGGACTCATGACCCAACCGCCCCTTCCGCCCGGCGGCTTTCCGCCGCCGAGCGGCGCCTATCCGCCGCCGCCCGCCGGTGCGCTGCCTAAGGGGTCGTATACGGCGTGGATCACCCGGGTTGCCGCCTACCTGATCGATGGGCTGCCGGTGCTGGCTCTCGGCGGGATCGGTCCGGTGATCATCCTCGCCACCGCCGACAGCGACTGCATCAGCGAGAGCACCGATCTCGGCTACGGCGTCTCCTGCACGTCGGAACCGACGACGCTGGGTCTGGTCTCCCTGCTGGTGTTCGTGCTGGCCGCTGTCATTTTCTTCGTCTGGAACTATGGCTACCGGCAGGGCACGACCGGCTCGAGCATCGGCAAGTCGTGGATGAAGTTCAAGGTCGTCGGGGAGAAGACGGGACAACCCATCGGCTTCGGACCGTCACTTTTGCGGCAGTTCCTGCACCTGCTCGATGGCATGTTGTGCAATCTCGGTTACCTCTGGCCGCTGTGGGACGCCAAACGGCAGACATTCGCCGACAAGATCATGTCCACTGTCTGCCTGCCGATCTGATCGACATAAAGCTCGGAAAGGAACATCATGACGCAGCCACCCAACCCCGGTGGTTACCCGCCGCCCGGTGAGTACCCGCCGCCCGGTGGTTATCCGCCGCCCGGTGGTTACCCGCCACCCCCCGGGGTTCCCGCCCCGCAGGCGCCACCGGGTGGGTATGGCGCTCCGCCGCCCCCACCCGGGTGGGGCTATCCGCCGCCCGGTGCTTACCCGCCGCCCGGTGCTTACCCGCCGCCGCCCCCGGCCGAGGGTGGCTACATCCCGCCACCACCCGGACACGGCGCATCCCGCTACAGCGTCGGCGAGGGTCTGTCATGGGCTTGGCAGAAATTCGCCAAGAACCCGGTTCCGCTGATAGTCGCGACTGTGGTCTTCTGGCTGATCGGCGCGGCGCTCAACTATGTGTTCAGCAGGGCCTTGGATGCCGTCTCACCGGAGACGTTCATCGCCTATGACGGTGGCCAGGGGCTGGTGGAGACCACAACGCGCACCATGACCGGGGGTGGCCTCGCGGTCTTCATCTTGGGCTTCGTGGTTCAGATTGTGGCCAAAGGGGCGATCGCCTCGGCCGGTTACGGTGGGCTTCTCGATATCGCCAACGGACACCGGGTGTCGATAGGTTCGTTCTTTCGGCCCCGCAATATCGTCGCCGTCGTCGTCGCGGGGCTCATCGTCGACATCCTCACCTTCGTCGGTCTGCTGCTCTGCATCCTCCCGGGCCTGGCCGTGATGCTGTTCGCCTGGTTCAGCACCGTCGCGATCGTTGACCGTAATCTGTCGCCAATCGACGGTATCCGGGCCAGCGTCGCCATCGTCAAAGCCAACTTCGGTCAGGTCCTGCTGGCCGCTCTGACCTTCATCGGCCTGCTTCTCCTCGGCGTTCTGCTGTGCGGTGTCGGACTGCTGGTCGCCATCCCGGTGGCATATCTGTTCCTGGTGTACACCTATCGCCTCCTCAGCGGCGGTTCCGTGGCCCCGGCGACCGTCTGAATGACGGGTAACCGACGGCCGCGCGGTTTCGCGACAACGGCGATCCACGCCGGCTACCGCCCGGACCCGCTGACCGGGGCGGTCAACGCGCCGATCTACGCCAGCAGCACGTTCGCCCAGGACGGTGTCGGCGGTCTACGCGGCGGCTTCGAGTACGCGCGCACCGGAAACCCCACCCGCGAGGCTCTGGAGACCGTCCTGGCGGCCGTCGAAGAGGGCAGGTATGGCCGTGCCTTCAGTTCTGGTATGGCAGCGAGCGACTGCGCACTGCGGGCGGTGTTGCGCCCCGGCGATCACATCATCATTCCCGATGATGCGTACGGCGGGACATTCCGGCTGATCGACAAGGTGTTTCGGCAGTGGGGTGTGCGCCACACCCCGGTTCACCTGTCTGACCTCGACGCGGTGCGGGATGCGGTCACCGACGACACCCGGTTGATCTGGGTGGAGACTCCGACCAACCCGCTGTTGTCGGTCGCCGATATCGACTCGATCGCGCAAATCGGCCATAACGCGGGGGCGATAGTGTTGGTGGACAACACATTCGCGTCGCCGGCTCTGCAGCAACCGCTGACGCTGGGTGCCGATATCGTGCTGCATTCGACGACGAAGTACATCGGCGGCCACTCCGACGTGGTGGGCGGCGCCCTGGTGACCGATGACGAGGAACTCGACGCGGCTTTCGGTTTTCTGCAAAACGGCGCCGGCGCGGTACCCGGACCGTTCGACGCCTACCTGACGATGCGCGGACTCAAAACGCTCGAGTTGCGGATGAGGCGGCACAGCGAGAATGCCGTACAGGTGGCCGCGTTTCTGGCCGGCCACCCGGCGGTGAGCCAGGTGCTGTATCCGGGTCTACCGGAACACCCCGGCCACGAAATCGCTGCCCGCCAGATGAGGGCCTTCGGCGGGATGGTGTCGGTTCGATTGCGCGGGGGGATACAGGCCGCCCGCGAATTATGTTCGCGTACAGAGATTTTCATTCTGGCGGAGTCGCTGGGGGGAGTGGAGTCGCTGATTGAGCACCCCGGCGCGATGACGCACGCCTCGACCGCCGGCTCGCAACTTGAGGTGCCCGAAGACCTGGTGCGGCTGTCGGTCGGAATCGAGCACCCCGGTGATCTGCTTGCCGATCTTCGGCAGGCGTTGGAAACCTAGCCGGGAATTCCCCCTAATGCAGTGCCGGCAGCACGGCGGTGATGGTCCGCGTGAGATTTATCTCCGCAGTGTCGGATTCGTTGGCCCAAGCGCCGCCGGTGATCTCATCGGCGCGCTCGGCGGCGACCCGCATACCGGCATCGTTGAGTGCGAGCACCGCGTCGAGAGCGCCGACGGCGTACAGCAGGCCGATGACCGCCGCCGTCACGGGTTGCGGGCGGCGGCGCTCGAAAAGCGCCGAGAGTAGCTCGGACCTTGCCACGGCGACCCGGCCTCTATTTTTTACGGGCCACCGGTAGTGGTTGCGGCGCAACCGATGTGCGGTCAGCTGTATCTGATGGATCTGGCCGGTGCGCAACAGCTGGTCGAGCACGTCGTCCTCGGCATGCCGTCGGATCCGGGCGATGGCCGCGGACGGAGCGATCGGCTGTTGTTCCAGCAGCGCCAGCGCGGGGCGAAGGGCGGGATCCATCGGAATCTGACCGGCCAGTGCCACCAGCAGGCCGGTGGGCACCGGCTCGTCGGCCAGCGCGGGTCGGACCCGGCATTCGAATGCAAGGTCGAGGATCAGTGCGGCGGCCAGTGCGCGTTCCAGCGGGGAACGGGCAATGCGGGGCTGCGCCTCAGCATTGTCGAGCAGGAGCAGTAGCAGATTCTCGGCGATATGTGCCATGACCCGGGATCAGCCTCCGGCTGACGGTGGGCGACGGTGGGCGACGTTGGGCGGCGGTGGGCGGTGGTGGGCTAGGAGTGGTACGGCTCGGCGCTGATCAGGGTCACCTTGACGGTGTTGCCGTTGGGCACGGTGTAGGTGCGGGTCTCGTCGACCTTGGCATTGAGCAGCGCGGCGCCCAGGGGTGAGTTGGGCGAATACACCTCGAGTTTGCCGTCGCTGACGATCTCCTGGCGGGTGGCGATCAGGAAGGTTTCGGTATCGGACTCGTCGCCCTCGTAGTACACCTTGACCACTGATCCGGGCAGCGCGACACCGGATTGTTTGGGCGCCTCGCCGACCTTGGCGGTGTTCAGCAACTCCTGGAGTTGGCGAATCCGGGCCTCCTCCTGACCCTGCTGCTCGCGCGCGGCGTGATAGCCGCCGTTCTCCCGGAGGTCGCCCTCCTCGCGGCGGTCATTGATCTCGGCGGCGATGATAGGACGGTTCAGGATCAACTGATCGAGTTCGTCCTTGAGCCGGTCGTATGACTCCTGGGTCAGCCAGACCACCTGGTTGTCGGTCATATCGTGGCGCTCCTCAATCGTCTCGTGCGCGCTGCTCGCGGTGCAGTTCGTCATTCGCTGCCGGGAGTGTGCGGAACCGCCGCGCGTATTGCCCCCGAACAGCGAGTGGACCCCGCTAATGAAGCAATACACGGCTCCCAGCAGGAACCGTGCACGGAGGCGATTGTAGCACTGGGGCCCGCGCAGTGATTCCGGTTTCTCGGTTCCGACGTTTGCTGTCCGGCCGGCGGCGAACCGGTACCACTCAGGCCGGGTCCAGATATCCGGGTACGTCGGTGCCGCACCCGTAGATATCCCCCATGGCCGACGGCGCGTACGTCTTGACGGTGGTGGTGACCTGGACCGTTTTGTCCGTCGAGGGGCCGACAACGATCTCACGCCGGCCGGTCTCCGCTCCGTCGTAGGACCGGGCCCGAACGATGCACACCACGGAAGTGCCGGGATCCTTGCGGGTGACGCTGATCGTGACCGAGACCGTGTCGGCATCGAGAACCTCGAAAGCGGCCATCGAGCCCTCGACGTCGACGCCCTCGAAGCGCTGGTAAGCCAGAACGGCCAATCCCAGAGCGATCACGATGGTCAAAGCGCCCAGCATGGTCGCCACCCGTCGGCGTGTGGTCGCGGGCATCGGAGTCCGGCCGTAGCGCGACGCCGGTGGTGCCGGACCGCCCGGAGACTCGGACATAGCTGCAGTGTGCCTGCCGAGGCCGACCTGGATTGCGGGTACCCCCACCCCGGATGGGACGATATGGCCGAGGAACGGTCGGCCCGGCCGGCCCGGACACCTAGAGGAATACGTGACCGAACTGCGGTTGATGGCGGTTCACGCCCATCCGGACGACGAGGCCAGCAAGGGCGCGGCCACGCTGGCGCGGTATGCCGACGAGGGCAGGCGGGTCATGGTGGTAACCCTGACCGGCGGCGAGCGCGGAGACATTCTCAACCCGGCGATGGACCTGCCCGAGGTACGTGGGCGGATCGCCGACATCCGGCGCGACGAGATGGCCCGAGCGGCCGAGATTCTGGGCGTCGAACACCACTGGCTCGGGTTCGTCGACTCGGGCCTGCCCGAAGGGGAGCCGCTGCCGCCGCTGCCACCGGGCTGTTTCGCGTTGGTGCCGATGGAGGAACCGGTCGCCGAACTGGTGAGGGTGATCCGGGAGTTTCGTCCGCATGTGCTCACCACCTACGACGAGAACGGCGGCTATCCGCATCCGGATCACATCCGCTGCCATCAGGTTTCGGTCGCCGCCTACGAGGCCGCCGCCGACGGCCTGCTCTACCCGGGTGCCGGGCCGCCGTGGTCGGTCAGCAAGTTGTACTACAACCACGGCTTCCTGCGGAAGCGCCTGCAGACTCTGCAAGACGAATTCGCCAGGCATGGACAGGAGGGCCCGTTCGCCCGCTGGCTGGAGCACTGGGACGCCGACACCGACGTTTTCGCCGATCGGGTGACCACCCGAGTCCACTGCGCGCCCTATTTCGCCCGGCGGGACGAGGCGTTGCGGGCGCATGCCACCCAGATCGACCCGGACGGTTTCTTCTTCGCCACCCCGCTAGAGTGGCAGCATCGGCTCTGGCCCACCGAGGAGTACGAATTGGCCCGATCGCGGGTGCCGGCCGTGTTGCCGGAAGACGACCTTTTCGCCGGAATCGAGATCTTCGAGTGACTCCTTTGATGATCACCCTGCTCGCCCAGGAGCCGACGAACACCGGCCCCGACTTCGGTAAGGCGAGCCCACTGGGCCTGCTCGTCGTCGTGCTGCTGCTGATCGGGGTCTTCGCCCTGGTGCGCTCGATGAACCGCCATCTCAAGCGGGTTCCGGAGGAGTTCGGCGCCGCCGCCAACGAGACTGTCGACGGGCCGGAGACTGACACCGGGGGCCCCACGCGTGACCCCAGGACGTAACGAACTCGCGGGCGCGACCAGCCCCTACCTGCGCCAGCACGCCGACAATCCGGTGCACTGGAAGCAATGGAGCCCCGCCGCGCTGGCCGAGGCGGCCGGTCGCGACGTGCCGATCCTGCTGTCCGTCGGCTACGCCGCCTGCCACTGGTGTCACGTGATGGCCCATGAGTCCTTCGAGGACCCCCAGGTCGCCTCGGCGATGAACCAGTTCGTCTGCATCAAGGTCGATCGCGAGGAGCGGCCGGACCTGGATGCGGTCTACATGAACGCCACGGTTGCGATGACCGGGCACGGCGGCTGGCCGATGACATGTTTCCTGACCCCCGACGGTCGGCCGTTCTTCTGCGGCACCTACTTCCCCAAGTCTCAGTTCCTGCAGCTGCTGGCTGCTGTCGGGGAGACCTGGCGGGAGCGCCGCGACGAGGTCGAGCAGGCCGGCGATCACATCACCGCCGAGTTGCGGCAGATGGCCTCGGGGCTGCCCGGCGGTGGCCCGGAGATCGCCCCGGCGCTGTGCGATCAGGCCGTCGCCGCGGTGCTGCGCCACGAGGACACCGCTCGCGGCGGCTTCGGCGGCGCACCGAAATTTCCGCCCTCAGCGATGTTGGAGGCGTTGCTGCGGACTCATGAGCGGACCGGGTCGCCGGTGCCACTCGGCAGCGTCCGCCGTACCTGTACGGCGATGGCCCGCGGCGGCCTCTACGACCAATTGGCCGGTGGTTTCGCCCGCTACAGCGTGGATGCCGACTGGGTGGTGCCACACTTCGAGAAAATGCTCTACGACAACGCGCAGCTGCTGCGGGTGTACGCGCACTGGGCGCGGCGTACCGGCGACCCGTTGGCCCGGCGCATCGCCGCGGAGACCGCCGCCTTTCTCCTCGACGACCTTTCGTCCGGCGACATGTTCACCTCTTCGCTGGACGCCGACGCCGCCGGTGTCGAGGGATCCAGCTACGTCTGGACACCCGATCGGCTGCGGGAAATCCTCGGCGATGACGACGGAATCTGGGCGGCAAGGGTTTTCGCAGTAACGGAGCGGGGGACCTTCGAGCACGGCACGTCGGTGCTGCAGTTGCCCGCTGACTTCGACCCGCTGCCGGGCGCCGCCGATCGTTTCGAGCGGGTACGTGCGGAGTTGTTGGCCGCGCGCCGGACTCGCCCGCAGCCGGCCCGCGATGACAAGGTGGTCACCGGCTGGAACGGTCTGACGGTCACCGCCCTCGCCGAAGCCAGCGTGGCCCTGGACGATCCGGCGCTGCTGGAGGCGGCGCGTCGCTGTGCCGCGCAGGTGGTCGCTCTGCATCTGGTTGATGGCCGCCTTCGCCGGGCCAGCCTGGGTGGCCGGGTCGGCGAGAGTGCGGGAATTCTGGAGGATTACGCCATGCTGGCGACCGGTCTGCTGGCGATCCACCAGCTGACCGGCGATCCGGGTTGGCTGGACCAGGCCACCGGCCTGATTGATCTCGCGATGGACCACTTCGCCGATCCGGACCGACCCGGCCGATGGTTCGATGCCGCCGATGACGCCGAGCGGCTGATGGTTCGGCCGGCAGACCCCGTGGACGGCGCCACGCCGTCGGGGGCGTCGTCGATCGCTGAGGCGCTGCTCACCGCCGCGCACCTCGTCGACGCCGATCGCGCCGGCCGGTTCGGCGAAGCCGCCGCCCAGACTCTACTGGCCCATTCCCAGCTGCTGGCCCGAGCGTCACGCTCGGCGGGTCATTGGCTGGCTGTCGCGGAAGCTGCGGTCCGCGGACCGCTGCAGGTCGCGGTCGCGACCGCCGGTGCGGACTCGGAATTGTTGGCCGCGGCCCGTCGGATGGCGCCGGGCGGCACCATCGTCATCGGCGGCCTCGTGGATTCCGCCCCGTTGTTGGCCGGGCGTGACCGGGTTGGCGCGGCCGACGCGGCCTATGTTTGCCGCGGTCGGGTGTGTGACCTGCCGGTGACCGGTGTCAGGGAACTGGCGGACGCTCTCGGGGTGCCCATGTAGCGTGGCGCCATGGTCAGCGCCGAGCATGCCGAGTCAATGGTCCGTCGGTACCTGGAACGCGTCGCATCAGGCAGCGCCGATGAGATCGCGGAACTCTATGCCGACGATGCCACGGTCGAGGATCCCGTCGGCGTCGGAGAGGTTCATATCGGCCGCCACGCCATTACCGGCTTTTATCGGAATATCGAGAACATGGCTCGCGAAACCGAATTGCTGGCGCTGCGGGTCTGCGGTCACGAAGCGGCGTTCATGTTCCGGATCACCGTCGGCGCCGACGAAGGCAGCCGGATGCGGATCGAGCCGATCGATGTGATGACGTTCGACGGCGAGGGCAAGATCGCATCGATGAAGGCCTACTGGTCGGCCGCAAACGTCGCCACCGTGTAGGCGCTACCAGAACACGGCGAACCACATTGCGATGTAATGGCAGATCGCCGCGACCGCGGTACAGGCGTGGAAGAACTCGTGGTGGCCGAATGTGTGCGGCCATGGATTGGGCCACTTCAGCGCGTACAGCACCCCGCCGAGGCTGTAGAGCACGCCACCGACGATCAGCAGAACCAACGCCGCAACGCCGGCACTGCTGGTGATCGGTCCGATGAACCAGGCCGCTACCCAGCCCAGCAGCAGATAAAGCGGAACCCCCACCCAGGCCGGCGCCGAAGGCCAGCACATCTTGAGCAGCACCCCGGCGAGTGCGCCGCCCCAGACGATCCAGAAGAGCAGCCAGCCGTCGGATTCGGGCAACGCCAGCAGCGCGAACGGGGTGTAACTGCCGGCGATGAACACGAAGATCATCGAGTGGTCGAGACGTTTCATCCACGTGTGGGCTCGCCGCGATGTCCAGTGCACCCGATGGTAGGTGCCGCTGACGGTGAACATCGCCACGATCGTGCAGGTGTAGATCAGGGTGGCGATTCCAGCCCGGGTGGAGTCCACCGCCCAGGACACCGACACCAGGGCCGCGCCGGCCACGGTGGCGATGATGGCGGCATAAACGTGAATCCAGCCGCGGGCCCGGGGCTTGCCGAGGAACTGGCTTACTCCCTCGACGACGGCTTCTGGAAAGTCCTCGGCCTCGGCGCAGTTCTCCGGCCCCGTGTAGTTCCCGGATTCCGTGCGGCCATCGGTTCGGCGTGGCTCGGCGACGTCTGACTCTGCGGTCATCTCTCACCTCGGTCCTACTGACGTGGCCTGCGGCCCCGTACACCCCCGTCGGCCACAGTAGTCTTTGTGGCTGTGGAGCTCATTCCGCCGCGCCTCAAGGAACCGGCCTACCGGCTCTACGAAATGCGGTTGCGCCATGAGCTCGCAAACTCCAAAGCCGCACTTCCCCGACATATCGCGGTGCTGTGCGACGGTAACCGGCGGTGGGCCCGCGACGCCGGCTATGAGGATGTGAGCTACGGCTACCGGATGGGCGCCTGCAAGATGGCCGAGATGCTGCGCTGGTGTCAGGACGCGGGTATCGAAATGGCGACGGTGTACCTGCTTTCCACCGAGAACCTGCACCGCGACCGCGAGGAGTTGTCGGCGCTGATCGAGATCATCACCGATGTTGTCGAGGAGATCTGCGCACCCGCCAACCGCTGGAGCGTGCGGACTGTCGGCGATCTGGGATTGCTCGGCGAGGAACCGGCGCGGCGGGTGCGCGACGCCGTTCACCACGCCACGTCGACCGCTCCCACCGGTTCTTTCCACGTCAACGTCGCTGTCGGCTACGGCGGACGGCGGGAGATCGTCGATGCCGTGCGCTCGCTGCTCGGCAAGCAGGTGGCCGATGGAGCCACCCCAGACCAGATGATCGAGGCCGTCACTGTCGAGGGCATCTCGGAGAACCTCTACACCTACGGTCAGCCCGACCCGGATCTGGTGATCCGCACTTCGGGGGAGCAACGACTCAGCGGGTTCCTGCTCTGGCAGAGCGCCTATTCGGAGATGTGGTTCACCGAGGCGCACTGGCCTGCATTCCGGCGGGTGGACTTCCTGCGGGCGCTGCGCGACTACAGCCGCCGGCATCGCAGATTCGGCATCTAGTCATGACTGCGCTCTCCGCCGCCGTTTTCGCACTCGCCTGGTGGATGGGCCTCTATCTCGTTGCTCGCGATCCGCGGAAACCGGCGCTTGCGCTCGCGGCGCTCGGCCTGTGCAGCTTTGCGGCGGTGGTCGCACTGGACGCGGTGCGGGTCGTGGAAGGCGGGTACGAAGGGGCCCTGAGCAGGGTCGAGATCTATCTGGTCGCAGTGCCGGGGGTCGCATGGTTCGCCGTCCTGCTCGAACTCGCCCGCCCGCCTGAGACCTCGCGCGGCCGGCGCCGCGAGTTGGCCCTGACTGCCGTCGTGGCCGGCCTCGTTCTTCTGGGCGCGGTACTCGCCGGCACGGTCACCGGCCCAGTGCAGCCGGGGCATTGGCTGATGTCCGCCGTCGTCTCGGTCGCAACACTGGGAGCCATGGCGGCCGCAGTGCGGCGGGCGGGCCAACCCGCCAGGGTGACCGGTGTCGTAGTGGTCGCGACGTTGTTCTTCGCCCTGAGCAACGCGATACTGATCATCCCACTCGGGCTGCTACCGAGCTGGTTGGCCTTGGCCGCAACGGGGTTCGATGTGCTTTTGCTCGGGGCGGCCGTGGCGCTGTGGGACGCTTTCGACGAGGGCCAGGCCCTGCGGGCGGCCATGCTGCGGTCTTTCATCGGGTCGTCGTTGGTGGCGCTGCTGTTCGGCGGACAGATACTGCTCGCCATGGCCGCCCTGGGACCCGACGATGTCGGTAGGCGGACGCTGGTGGTGCTGCTGTTCAGCACCCTGGCCATCGCGATCGCGATCACCGTGCTCGCTGACCCGCTCGCCGGCATCCTGGACCGCGTCGCGTTCTCCCGGGCGCCGGGTCTCCGGGCTGAGCGGGCGGCTTTGCGGAACACCGAAGCGGCTTTGCCGCTGCGCTCGCCGGGCCCACTGGACGATATCGACGACGAGACGTTCGCCCGGCTGACCCGGCGGGCGTTGGGCCACTACGGCGATCTGGCGAAACTGGTGGCGAGCCCGCTGACCGCGCTGCCGGAGATCGATCAGCGCCTCGCGGCCCGGGATGCGCCGGACCAGCCGCTGGAACGGGCCGCCGAGTTGCGGTCCGTGCTGGCCGATCGGATAGCCCGGCTCAAGCCGCGAGGCGGCGCGGACTTCGGCACCACCGAACAGTGGCGCTATTACAACGCGCTGTATTTCCCGTACGTCGCCGGCGTGCGTGCCTACGCACAGAATGCCACCGCTGCCGGTCTCGACCCGGCGGCCCGGAAGGCCTGGCAGTGGTTCGCCACCGAGGTACCTCAGCGGTCGCTGCACAACTGGCAGAACGCCGGAGCCCGGCTGATCGCCGTCGACCTGCGATCACCGGCGTTCGCTGCGGCACCGGAGGGCCAGTTTCGGCAGTAATCGCCCCGGGTGGCAGTAGTTGGCAGTGACCGGCAGTACACGTGGTCGTGCTGGCAGCTGTTTCTCGGCACCGTCGATGGTGAACGCCGGCACCCGAGTCCGCCGGCCGAGAGACAGGACACCCCGTGACCATCACCACTTCGCCGGCCCGGACCTCCGATTCGCTGCTGCGTCTGGCACTGCGCGCCGACGGTATCTGCAGCGTGGCGGCCGGCGCGACGATTATCGCGACCGCCGTTCCGCTATCCGCAGTAACCGGAATCCCCCGCCCCGTGGAATACGGTGTCGGGGTCGGGTTCCTGCTCTACGGAATGGCTCTGCTCGTCCTGGCACGCCGGCCGCGGATTCGGGGGGCCGGTGTCGGTGTGGCGATCGCCAACACCCTGGGCACGGCGATCGCGCTCGTCGTCGCGACAACGGCCGTTCCCCCGCTGACCGCTGCCGGGGTGGCGGGCGTTCTTGCCATCGGTCTGTACACGGCCGTGTTCGCGGCTGTGCAGTACCTCGGGGTACGTCGCCTGACGTAGCCCGGGAGCCAAGAGGAAGGACTGAAAATGGATCCGATGATTGCGGCCGGTGCATTGATCGGCGGTGGACTGATCCTCGGCGGCGGTGCCGTCGGCGCCGGTATCGGCGACGGGATCGCAGGTAACGCGCTGATCTCCGGGATCGCGCGGCAACCCGAGGCTCAGGGACGGTTGTTCACGCCGTTCTTCATCACCGTCGGACTGGTTGAGGCTGTGTACTTCATCAACCTGGCATTCATGGCGCTGTTCGTGTTCGCCACACCGTCGGGCTAGATCTTGCGCAACCGCAGCCGATTCACCGAGTGGTCGGAATCCTTGCGGAGCACTGCGGTAGCCCGCGGTCGGGTCGGCAGAATATTCTCGATCAGGTTGGGCCGGTTGATGGTTCGCCAGATCTCCCGGGCGGCGGCTATCGCCTGATCGTCGGTGAGGCCGGCATAGTGGTGGAAGTGCGATGCCGGGTCGGCGAATGCGCCGGCCCGCATTGCCAGGAACCGGTCGATGTACCAACGCTCGATATCCTCGACACGAGCATCGACGTACACCGAGAAGTCGAACAGGTCCGCGACCATCAGTCGTGAACCTGTCTGTAAGACGTTGAGCCCCTCCAGGATCAGGATATCCGGGTGGGTGACGACGTGCTTCTCTCCGGGGACGATGTCGTAGATCAGGTGCGAGTACACCGGGGCGCACACGTGATCGGAGCCGGACTTCACCGACGTCACGAATCGCATCAACGCGCGACGGTTATAGCTCTCCGGGAAACCTTTGCGGTGCATCAGGTTGCGCCGGCCGAGCTCGGCGTTCGAGTAGAGAAATCCGTCGGTGGTGACCAGATCGACTTTCGGATGATCATCCCAGCGGGAAAGGAGCGCCTGGAGCACACGGGCGGTGGTCGACTTGCCGACCGCAACGCTGCCGGCCACACCCAGGATGAATGGCACCGGCCGGTCCGGGGTCTGCCGCGGCTCGCCGAGGAATTCGTCGGTGGCCGCGAACAGGCCCTGGCGTGCGGCGACCTGCAGATGAATCAGCCTGGCCAGCGGTAGGTAGACCTCTTCGACTTCGAGCAGATCGATTTGTTCGCCGAGGCCGCGCAGGCCGACCAGTTCCTCCTCGGTGAGCTTCAGCGGCGTCGACATGCGAAGGCCGCGCCACTGACTCCGGCCGAACTCCACGTAGGGGCTGGGTTCATTCAGCCGCGCCATGGACTAAGTCTTGCAGTTAGCGTGAACGGTATGGAGCCGGACCACCTGATTGGCGAATACCTACTGCTCGGCCTGCGCTTCGACCGTATCGAAGAGGGGTACGTCGACTCCTTCACCGGTGACGGTCGGCTGCGCCGCCAGGTGGCCGACGAGCCGGCGCCGAAGCCGGCTGAGTTGGCCGCGCAGGCGCGCCGGCTGCTGACCGAACTTCCGCAGGTCCCGCGCAACGCGGACTTCACCGAACAGCGGGCCGAGTTCATCGCCGCACACCTGCGCGCCCTGGCCTGCGCCGCGCGCAAGTTCGCCGGTGAGGAGGTGGGCTTCGTCGATGAGGTCCGCGACTATTTCGATGTCGAGATCAGCCGCGGCGACCCCGATCGCTACCGCGCCGCCCATGCCCGGATTGACGACCTGCTCGGCGGCAGCGGCCCGCTTGCCGCCCGGATGGCGGTCCACCGGAGGTCAGAGGAGATTCCGCCGCACCGCCTGCAGGGATGTATCCGGGCGTTTTCCAGCACGCTGCGCGATATCGTCCGGGCCCGCTATCCGCTGCCCGAGTCGGAGACAGTCATCTATGAGGTGGTCAGTGACAAGCCGTGGTCGGGTTTCAACTATTACGAGGGCGGCTACCGATCGCGGGTCGCGGTCAACGCCGATCTCAAGCAGCAGATGGTCAACCTGCCGCGACTGGTGGCCCATGAGTCCTACCCGGGCCACCACACCGAACACTGCCGCAAGGAAGCGGCCCTGGTGGCCGGGCTCGGTCAGCAGGAGCAGACCATCTTCCTGGTGAACACCCCGCAGTGTCTGATGGCAGAGGGCCTGGCCGATCTGGCGCTACACGCGGCGGTCGGGCCGGGCTGGGGGACTTGGGCCGCCGAGGTCTACGCCGACCTCGGCCTGCGGTTCGACGGTGAGCGGGCCGAGGCGCTGTCGGAGGCGGCCGCGGCACTGGCCGAGGTCCGGCAGGACGCCGCGCTGATGTTGCACGATGAGCGCCGTGATGTCGCAGAGGTGGTGGCTTATCTGCAGCGATGGCTGCTGGTCGACGACGCCCGGGCCCGGCAGATGCTGAAGTTCCTGTCCTCCCCGCTGTGGCGCGCCTACACGAGTACCTATGTGGAGGGTTACCGGTTGTTGCGGGCGTGGCTCGATGACCGGCCGGCCGGGGTGGGGCTCGC
>JAHZJY010000369.1 GCA_022600695.1 Actinomycetes bacterium
CAGGCGACATTATCCCGCGATCTCGAGGAACTCGGCGCAGTCAAACTCCGCGGCGCGGACGGCGGAGGCGGGGTGTACGTGGTACCCGAGGACGGCAGCCCGGTCCGCGGGGTGGCCGGCGGCACCGAACGGGTGGCCCGGTTACTGGGCGAGTTGCTGGTGTCCACCGACGCCAGCGCCAACCTCGCCGTGCTGCGCACCCCACCAGGAGCGGCGCAGTATCTGGCCAGTGCGATAGACCGCGCCGCATTACCGGAGGTGGTCGGGACCATCGCCGGTGATGACACCATCCTGGTGGTCGCCCGCGAACCCTTTGACGGTGCGCACGTCGCCGTCCTGTTCGAGAACATCCGTCAGCACACCTGAGCACCACAGCCCACCTCCCCGGAATCAGCACACCTCAGCAAAGGAGACATCATGTCCGAGCGCGTCGTCCTGGCGTACTCCGGCGGATTGGACACCTCGGTGGCCATCAGTTGGATCGGCAAGGAGACCGGCAGCGAGGTCGTGGCCGTCGCCATCGACCTCGGTCAGGGCGGCGAGGATATGGAGGTGGTGCGCCAGCGGGCACTGGACTGCGGCGCGGTCGAGGCTGTCGTGGTCGACGCCCGCGACGAGTTCGCCGAGCAGTACTGTCTGCCCGCAATCCAGTCGAACGCCCTCTATATGGACCGCTATCCGCTCGTGTCGGCGTTGAGCCGGCCGCTGATCGTCAAACATCTGGTGACTGCGGCACGCGAGCACGGTGGCGGCATCGTGGCCCACGGGTGCACCGGCAAGGGCAACGACCAGGTGCGCTTCGAGGTCGGCTTCGCCGCCCTGGCGCCGGATCTCGAGGTGCTGGCCCCGGTTCGCGACTACGCCTGGACCCGCGAGAAGGCCATCGCCTTCGCCGAGCAGAACGCGATCCCGATCAACGTCTCCAAGCGCTCCCCCTTCTCCATCGACCAGAACGTATGGGGGCGCGCCGTGGAAACCGGGTTTCTGGAACATCTGTGGAACGCACCCACCAAGGATGTCTATGACTACACCGAAGATCCCACGCTGAACTGGAGCACCCCCGACGAAGTCGTCATCGCGTTCGAGCACGGGGTTCCGGTGAGCATCGACGGCACCGGGGTGAGCGTCCTGGAGGCTATCGTCGAGTTGAATCGGCGAGCCGGCGCGCAGGGGGTTGGTCGACTCGACGTGGTCGAGGACCGGCTGGTCGGCATCAAGAGCCGCGAGATCTACGAAGCGCCCGGCGCGATGGTGCTGATCACCGCGCACACCGAACTCGAGCACGTGACGTTGGAGCGTGAGCTGGGCCGATTCAAACGCCAGACCGACCAGCGCTGGTGCGAACTGGTCTACGACGGTCTGTGGTTCTCGCCGCTCAAGACCGCGCTGGAGGCGTTCGTCGCCGATACCCAGCGGCGGGTGTCCGGCGAGATCCGCCTGGTCTTGCACGGCGGCCACATTGCCGTCAACGGCCGGCGCAGCGCCCAGTCGCTCTACGACTTCAACCTGGCCACCTACGACGAAGGGGACAGTTTCGACCAGTCCTCGGCCAAGGGGTTCGTCCACATTCACGGGCTGTCCTCGAAGATCGCCGCACAACGGGACCGCGCGCTATGACGCTGATAGCTGTAGCCGACCACCGCGAAACCGACGCCAGGGTCGTGATCGCCCGCGAATCGCAGCCCTGCCGTCGATTTCGCGGCGAGGGCACAGCGGAGCAGACATGAGCACCAACGAGGGTTCGCTATGGGGCGGCCGATTCGCCGGCGGTCCTTCACCCGAGCTGGCAGCGCTGAGTAAATCCACCCACTTCGACTGGGTTCTCGCGCCCTATGACGTCGCCGCCTCCCGAGCGCACACCGCCGTCCTGCACCGCGCCGGCCTGCTGACCGACAACCAGCGCGACGGGCTGATGGCCGGTTTGGACAGTCTCGGAGCCGATATCGCCGACGGCAGTTTCGCCCCGCTGGCCACTGACGAGGACGTGCACGGAGCCCTCGAACGCGGTTTGATCGCCCGGGTCGGCCCGGATCTGGGCGGTCGGCTGCGGGCCGGTCGCTCCCGCAACGATCAGGTCGCCACCTTGTTCCGGATGTGGCTGCGTGACGCGATGCGGCGGGTCGCCGGCGGGGTGCTGGACGTGGTGGCGGCGCTGGCCGCGCAGGCACACGCCCACCCGGACGCCGTCATGCCGGGTAAGACCCACCTGCAGGCCGCGCAACCGGTTCTGCTGGCCCACCACCTGCTGGCCCACGCCCATCCACTCCTGCGCGATGTCGACCGGATCGGCGACTTCGACACCCGTACCGCCGTGTCGCCGTACGGATCCGGCGCGCTGGCCGGCTCTTCGCTGGGTCTGGACCCCGACGCCATCGCCGCCGACCTCGGTTTCGATGCGGCGGCTGACAATTCAATCGATGCCACCGCGGCCCGCGATTTCGCCGCCGAGGCGGCATTCGTCCTGGCGATGATCGGCGTGGACCTGTCTCGACTGGCTGAGGACATCATCCTCTGGAGTACGACCGAGTTCGGCTACGTCACATTGGACGACGCCTGGTCGACCGGCAGTTCGATCATGCCGCAGAAGAAGAACCCCGATATCGCCGAATTGGCCCGAGGGAAGGCCGGTCGGCTGATCGGAAACCTGGCGGGTCTGCTGGCCACTCTCAAGGCTCAGCCGCTGGCCTACAACCGGGACCTGCAGGAGGACAAGGAACCGTTATTCGACTCGGTAGCTCAATTGGAACTGGTGTTGCCCGCGATGGCGGGATTTGTCGCCACCTTGCGCTTCGACACCGACCGGATGGCCGCATTGGCGCCGGCCGGCTACACGCTGGCCACGGATATCGCCGAATGGCTCGTCCGCCGCGGGGTGCCGTTCCGGACGGCGCACGAAGCGGCCGGAGCTGCGGTCCGGGTGGCCGAGGCCCGTGATGCGGGCCTTGACGATCTCACCGATGCGGAACTGGCCGCAATCACCGATGAGCTGACGCCGGA
>JAHZJY010000059.1 GCA_022600695.1 Actinomycetes bacterium
CCGGCGGACTGCCACCCGATCAGGCCGACATCATCCTTTCCAATCTCGCCGCCTCGACGCCCCGCGGTATCGACGGCTATCCACAGCGTTTCGGCATCCCCGAAGCACTTTTCGCCGAACCGGTTGCGGTGAAACAAGGTTGGATGTGCTGCTGGAACGGGCCGAATCAACTGCACATGTCCACCGGCGTGGTCGGCTCGGACCGCCGCTACGTCATGGCGTTCGGTTCCATGGAACCCGTCGACGAGGTCGCCGCCCGAGAAACGCTCACCCGGGTCATCATGGCCATGTTCCCCGGGGGGCGTGTCTAATCCGGCTCCCCGGCGACGAGGTCCGGGCGGCGTTCCCGCGTTAGTTCCACCGCCTGCTGACGTCGCCATGCCGCGATCTTGGCGTGGTCGCCGGACAGCAGCACCTCCGGGACCGCCCGACCCCGCCATATCGAGGGGCGGGTGTAGCTTGGCCCCTCCAGCAGTCGTTTCGATGATCCCGAGTGTGAATCATCCTGGTGGGAAAGCGGATTACCGATCACATTCGGCAGTAGTCGTACCACCGCCTCGATCATCACCAGTGCGGCGGCTTCCCCGCCCGCCAGCACGTAATCGCCGATCGACACTTCCTCGACCCGCATCCGGGTAGCGGCATCGTCGGCGACCCGCTGGTCGATACCCTCGTAGCGGCCACAGGCGAACACCAGGTGGGATTCCGCCGTCCAGCGCTGCGCATGCGCCTGGCCGAATAGCCGACCGGCCGGCGTCGGAACCACCAGAAGCGTTTCGCCCGAGCAGATCTCGTCGAGGGCCTCACCCCACACCGGCGCCTTCATCACCATTCCGGGCCCACCACCGTAGGGCGCGTCATCCACGGAGCGGTGTACGTCCCGGGTCCATCGGCGGAGGTCATGCACGCCGAATTCGACGATGCCGGCCTCAATGGCCCTGCCCGGCAACGACTGCCGAACCGGCTCCAGATAATCGGGGAAGATGGTGATGACGTCGATACGCATCAATCGGCACCCAGGTCCAGCAGACCCTCCGGCGGGTCGATCTCGATCAGTCCGTCCACCCGCGACACCGTCGTCACGATCGCGCTGACAAAGGGCACCAGTAGCTCGGTGTCCGATTCGGTACGCACCGAGAGCAATTCGCCACCCGGGGTATGCAGCACTTCGATAACCCGCCCGATCTCGTCGCCGTCGGTCGTGCGCACCGCGAGCCCCTCAAGTTCGTGGTCATAGAACTCATCGGGATCCTCCAGCGACGGCAGGTCCGCGGAGTCGACGACGAAGAGATGACCGCGCAGGGCTTCGGCCGCATCCCGGTCATTGACCCCACGCAAGCGCACCAACAACCGGCCACTGTGCGGGCGGACCGATTCGATCACGGCGGGAACCTCGCCAACACCGCGGCCACGCTTGAGGCGAAGCTGCGCCCCGGGGGCGAACCGGGAATCAGGGTCGTCGGTTCGGAGGTCGACCACGACCTCGCCGCCGATACCGTGCGCCTTGGCGATCCGCCCGACCACCAATTCCACTACTGGTCGGTGTCCACCACGTCGACCCGAATCCCCCGACCGCCGATCCCCGCGACCAGGGTCCGAAGCGCCGTGGCGGTACGCCCGCCGCGACCGATCACCTTGCCGAGATCGTCGGGATGGACGTGTACCTCGACGGTCCGGCCGCGTCGGTTGGTCACCAGATCGACGCGAACGTCATCGGGATTGTCGACGATCCCCCGAACCAGGTGGTCGACGGCGTCGACGACGACCGGGCTCATTCGGCGGTGGACTCGGCGCCGGCAGAAGCTTCGGCGGCCGGCTCTGCGGAAGCGTCGGTCTTCTCGGCTGTGCCTTCGGCAGCGTCCTCGGCCTTCTTCGCCGGCGCCTTCTTCTTCTTCGGCTGGGTCGCCTCGCCGGACGGCGCGCCGTCGGCGCTGGCCAGTGCAGCATTGAACAGGTCCAGCTTGCTGGGCTTGGGCGCCTTGACCTTCAGCGTGCCCTCCCCACCCGGCAGGCCCTTGAACTTCTGCCAGTCGCCGGTGATCTTGAGCAGTTTGAGGACCGGCTCAGTGGGCTGGGCGCCTACCGACAACCAGTACTGGGCGCGCTCGGAGTCGATCTCGATCAGGCTCGGATCTTCCTTGGGGTGGTAGCGGCCGATGACCTCGATGGCGCGACCGTCGCGGCGGTTGCGGGCGTCGGCGACAGAGATGCGGTACTGGGGGTTACGGATCTTGCCCAGCCGGGCGAGCTTGATTTTGACTGCCATGAAACAGATTTCTCCTGGAGTGACACGCCGCAATTCAGCGATACCGGCAGGTTGCCGGATCCGGTTTTGCCCCGCGTGGGCGGCCGACGGGACATCGCGTCGCTGCCGACATCCGTGGCCAGCAGTCGATTGTGCCAGATCGCACCGCACCGGCGGAAATCGTGGACGTTTGTCCGACCCGGGCCACAGCGGCGACCGGCCTACAGCAGTTTGTCAAAACATTTGACTTCCACCCGGCGGGTCATTCGCCAGCCCTCGGCGGTGCGGATGAACTCGTCGTCGTACCACAGCGCACAGAACAGAATCTGGCCGTCATCGCTGAGTTGCATCGGGTTCAAGCACATTGTCCGCCCGGTGGCGGTGTCACCGGTCAGCCGGATATCGAAGTTGCCGATCAGGTGGGCGTAGGCCGGGAAGTTGGGCAGCACCTCGGCGAGCCAGGCCTTGACCTGCGGGTAGGGCCCGTCGATCCCGCCCATCGCGCGGTAGTCGATATACGCGTCCGGGGTGAAGATCCGGTCGAGGTCATCAAAACTCCGCTGGTCGATCGCACTGGCGTAATCCACCAGCAGTTGCTCGATCTCCAGCCGGTCAGAGATTTCTTCCAGGCTCAGCATGGTGGAGATTCAACACCGGGACGGCCCGCCGGATACACCGGTTAGGCTGATCCGCCATGGGCAGGCTGGCCACCGCAGTCGCGGCATCACTGACATTGATCGCAACCACCATCTCCGGGGGCGCTGCAGCCCCGGTGGCATCCGCCGAGCAGAACATCCAACCGGCTGGCTCGATGCCGATCCCCGACGGCCCGGCGCCGTCCTGGATCATCGCCGACATGGACTCCGGGCAGGTGCTCGCCGGCCGGGACATGTACGGCGCGCATCCACCGGCCAGCACCATCAAGGTGCTGCTCGCTCTGACCGCCCTGGACGAGCTGAACCTGGACTCGACGGTGGTCGCCAGCGTGGCCAACACCCAGGTGGTGTGTAACTGTGCCGGGATCAAAGCGGGCCAGACCTACACCGTGCGGCAGCTACTCGACGCGGCTCTGCTGGTCTCCGGTAATGACGCGGCGAACACCCTGGCGGACATGCTGGGCGGCTACGACATCGCAGTCGACAAGATGAACGCGAAGGCGGTCACGATCGGGGCCACCAACACCCACGCCACCAGTCCGTCCGGACTCGACGGTCCCGGCGGGTCCGGGTGGACGACTCCGCACGACCTGGCGGCGATTTTCCGCGCCGCCATGGCCAACCCGGTGTTCGCCCAGATCACCGCCCAACCCACCGCGTTGTTCCCGACCTCGTCCGGTGAGCGGCCGCTGATCAACCAGGACGAGTTGCTGGTGCGTTATCCCGGGGCGATCGGCGGCAAGACCGGCTACACCAACGCGGCCCGCAAGACCTTCGTCGGTGCCGCGGACCGCAACGGCCGACGACTGGTCGTCGCGATGATGTACGGCCTGGTCCGGCAGGGCGGACCGACCTACTGGGATCAGGCGGCGACATTGCTGGATTGGGGTTTCGCGCAGCATCCAACCCAAGCCGTCGCGGCCCTGTAGCCGGGCCCCTGTAGCCGGGCTTAGCGCCCGAAACCGGGCTCGGAAACCTCAGCCTCGGTGAGTTCGAAGGGCGGCGGAGCGAGAACGTCCGGAGTCGCCTTGAGTTCGGCATCCGACTCGGCCGGCAGCGATTCCGACGACGTTCCCGACGGCGCCCCGGACGACGTTCCCTCCGGGATGACGGTGGATCTTTCCGGTTCCGGTGGCGGTTCCGGTGCCGGCGGTGCCTCCCAGAAACCCTCCAACGGGAGCTCACCGGGAACCCAGGCGAGAATGTCCCGGAACCCGTCGCCCCACACGACGCTGTTCGGCACGTCGCCCACGACATCGAAGTAGAGCATGTTCATATTCGAGGCACCCTGGATGGACGGGTAGAACGCCCCTTTCTGGGCGCGGGCACCGAACTGTTGGATCATCGGGTTGGCGTTACCGCCGAAGCCGTCGACGAACAGCCGGGCCGAATACAACGTCCCGTTGTGCGGCACCGGGTCCTTACTCGGCCCGAAGTCGGTGACGGTGTAACCGATATAGGGAAAACCGTTCGGCCCGTTCAGCCGCATCTGCTCACCGAAGATTTTGATGTTGTCGGTTGCCGCGGCCGGCGCCGCGGTGGCGGCCGCGATCCCGACGGCAAGTGCTGTTGCGCCGACGACCTCAGCCAACTTCCTCATTCTCACAGTGACTCCCCTGGTTGCCTCTCGCGCCGCACACCGACTGACGTTCTCAGCAGGGTATCTGCCCACACCTACCCATGGAAGCCGGGACACGAACCCAGACTCCCGCTACCAATCAGAGACCCTGCCGAGCCCCTATCGCGGCTCGGCCGCACTAATCTCAGCGCCGTGTACAACCTGCCGCGCCGGCTTCACCGCGCGTCGCTGAGCGTCGCGATGACGGTGATGATGGCACTCTCGGTGGCCCCGCCCACTGAGGCTGAACCTCAGGCCGGGGCGTCCGCCGGCGCTCCGCCCGACGGACCGGCCGCGGCCTGGCTGGTGGCCGACATGACCACCGGGCAGATCATCGGGGGTAAGGACCCCTACAGCCCGTATGCGCCGGCCAGCACCATCAAGGCGCTGTTGGCGATGGTAGTACTCGACCAGCTCAACCCGAACGCGGCGATCCGGGCGACCGCCGCGAGCACGGACGTCGTATGTTCGTGTGTCGGCCTGATACCCGGTCAGGTGTACACCGCACGGCAGCTGCTCGACGGGCTGTTGATGGTGTCTGGCAATGACGCCGCCAATCTGCTCGCCGACATGCTCGGCGGCTATCAGACCGCCGTCGCCAAGATGAACGCCAAGGCTTTCGCACTGGGCGCCCGCGCCACCCGGGCCGGTTCCCCGTCGGGGCTGGACGGCCCGGGCTGGGAGTCGGTATCCACCCCGCACGACCTTGCGCTGCTGTACCGGGCGGCATTGAACTATCCGCTGTTCACCCAGATCATCCACCAGACCTCGGCGTTGTTTCCCGACGGCAACGACGTCAAGGAACTTGTCAGCCGAGACCCACTGTTGCGCAGCTATCCCGGTTATATCGGCGGCAAGACCGGTTTCACCAAACTGGCTCAGGAAACCTATGTCGGCATGGCTCAGCGCGGCGGGCACCGGGTGGTCGTCGTGCAGATGTACGGCAAAACCGACCTCTGGGATCAGGGCCGGGCACTGTTCGACTGGGGATTCCGGCACTACGGATAGGCCGCGCGTCAGTACACCCGCCCGCGCAGCACCACCCGATCCGGATGCGACAGCACCTCCGGCCCGGAGCGCGGATCCCCGGTGAAGCACAGCAGGTCGGCCGGCGCGCCCTCGGCCAGCACTGGTCGGCCCAGCCACATTCGGGCGTCCCAGCAAGCCGCGCCGAGGGCCTCGCCGGGTGTCATGCCGATGCCCTTGAGTGCCTCGACCTCGTCGCCGATGCGGCCATGCGCGATCGAGGCGCCGGCATCGCTACCGGCGAAGATGGCAACCCCGGCCTCGCGGGCCGCACTGATCCGGTCCCGGCTACGCGCGTACAGGTCGCGCATGTGCGCCGCGTAGCGCGGGTATTTCCCCGCGGCGTCGGCGAATCCGGGGAAGCTGTCGATGTTGATCAGCGTCGGCACGAGGGCGGTGCCTCGCTCGACCATCATCGCGACCGTGTCCTCGGTCAGGCCGGTTCCGTGTTCGATGCAGTCGATACCGGCCTTGATCAGGCCGGGCAACGAGTCCTCCGAGAACGCATGCGCGGTCACCCGGGCACCTTCGGCGTGCGCAGCGGCGACAGCCGCTACCAGAACCTCGTCGGACCACAACGGCGCCAGGTCCCCGACTGAACGGTCGATCCAGTCCCCGACCAGCTTGACCCATCCGTCTCCGCGGCGCGCCTGGTCTGCCACCGCGTCGGGCAATTGCCATTCGTCTTCGAGTTCAACGGCGAACCCCGCCGAGTATCGCTTCGGCCGTGCCAGGTGCCGTCCGGCCCTGATGATCGTGGGCAGGTCGTGGTGATCGTCGAGACTGCGGGTGTCGATCGGCGAGCCACAGTCCCGCAACAGCAGTGCGCCGACATCGCGCTCGGTCTCAGCCTGGCGGATCGCCTCGTCAAGGTCGACCACGCCCCGGCGCCCCAGTCCCACATGGCAGTGCGCGTCGACCAGGCCGGGCAGAATCCAGCCGTCCGCACTGTCGGCTCCGAAGATCGTCACAGCGTCGGCCACCGGCTCGCTGCGCAGAATCCCGTCGGCGATCCACCACTGGACCGGTTCGCCGCCGGGCAGTCCGCGGCCCCGAACATGCAATGCGGGCGGCCGCTCGGCGCTCACCTCTGGCCGGGGAACTTCAGCTTCGACAGATCGATGTCGGCCAGTCCGGGCGGCAACTCGTTGAGCCCCTCGGGCATCTGCGACAGGTCCGGAAATCCGGCGGGCATCCCACCGCCCATCAGCGGATTGCGCGTCTTCGCGGGCGTCGGACCGCCCTTGCCGCCGCCCCGCTTCCCCTTCTTCTTGCCCTTCTTCGCCGTACGTTTGGACGACCGCCGCCCGAACGGCATTCCCATCGCACCGGCCATCTGGGACATCATCTTGCGGGCCTCGAAGAACCGGTCGACGAGCTGGTTGACCTCCGAAACGCTGACCCCCGAGCCATTGGCGATACGGAGCCGCCGGGACGCGTTGATGATCTTCGGATCCGACCGTTCCTGCGGAGTCATACCCCGGATGATGGCCTGCACCCGGTCGAGGTGGCTGTCGTCGACCTCCGCCAGCGCGTCCTTCATCTGGCCCGCTCCGGGCAACATGCCCAGCAGGTTGCCGATCGGGCCCATCTTGCGGATGGTCAGCATCTGTTCGAGGAAATCCTCCAGCGTGAGTTCGCCGGAGCCGATCTTGACCGCCGCCTCCTCGGCCTTCTCGGCGTCGAAGACCTGCTCGGCCTGCTCGATCAGCGACAGCACATCGCCCATGCCGAGGATCCGGCTGGCCATCCTGTCGGGATGGAAGACATCGAAATCCTCGAGCTTCTCCCCGGTGGAGGCGAACAGGATCGGCACCCCGGTGATCTCCCGGACCGACAGCGCGGCGCCGCCGCGGGCGTCACCGTCGAGCTTCGTCAAAACCACGCCGGTGAATCCGACGCCTGCGCCGAAGGACTCGGCGGTGGCGACGGCGTCCTGGCCGATCATCGCGTCCAGGACGAACAGGGTCTCATCGGGTTCGACGGCGTCGCGGATCGCGGCTGCCTGTGCCATCAGGACGTCGTCGATGCCCAGCCGACCGGCGGTGTCGACGATCACCACGTCGAAATGCTTGGCCTTGGCCTCGGCGAGACCCCCGGCGGCAACGGTGACGGGGTCCCCGGGGCCCGCGCCTTCGGTTTCCGCGGCGTCGGCCGCCGTTCCCGGATGCGGGGCGAAAACGCTGACACCGGCGCGCTCACCAACGATCTTGAGCTGGCTGACCGCACCCGGACGCTGCAGGTCGCAGGCCACCAGCAGGGGGGTGTGCCCCTGTCCGGCCAGCCACTTGGCCAACTTGCCGGCCAGGGTGGTCTTACCGGCGCCCTGCAGACCCGCCAGCATGATCACCGTCGGAGGAGTTTTGGCGAATATCAGCTGCCGAGTCTCGCCGCCGAGTATTCCGACGAGTTCCTCGTTGACGATCTTGACGACTTGCTGGGCCGGGTTGAGCGCACCCGAGACCTCGGCGCCGCGCGCGCGTTCCTTGATTCGGTTGATGAACTCACGCACCACCGGCAGCGAGACGTCTGCTTCCAGGAGCGCCAGCCGGATCTCCCGGGCGGTCGCGTCGATGTCGGCGTCGGTCAGCCGGCCCTTACCGCGCAGGCCGGCAAGCGCCCCGGTCAACCGTTCGGAGAGCGATTCAAACACGAGGTAAGCCTAGCCCGCCTCCCCGGCGCCGTGCCCCCACCGGCCCGCCGGCGCCAGCGGCTCAGCCGGCTTCGGCCACCGATTTCGGTGGCGGTGGGGTCGGCAGCTCTGCGTAGAGGTCGCGCTCCAGCGCTTCCCGAGCGGCGCCGGAGCCGGGCGGGCTGATGGCGAACACGTCGATCACCGAGGAGCCCATCGTGGTGATCTTCGCCCAGGCGATGTCGACTCCGGCCTGCTCGAACACCGAGGTGAGCACGGCCAGCAGTCCCGTCCGGTCGCCGGCGCGGATCTCCACCAGGTGCCGCTCGGCGTCTCCCGGTTCCCGCCACAGCACCCGTGGCGGAGCCGGCACCGCTCCCGGCACGGCGGGGGTGGGCTCACCTGTCCCCTCGGCGCCGTATCGGGCCGCCTCCCGGTCCCGATTGCGCAGCGAGCCGATCACGTCCAACTCGCCGTCGAGGGCGAGCATGAACTGCTGACGGATCAGCTCCGCCGGCGGGGGCGAACCGAAACGCGGGGAAACGATGAACGTGTTGATCGCCGAACGTCCTCCGGGCAGCAGCGCGCTGTTGACCGAAGCGGAATGCACGCCCAGCCCGTTGAGGGCCAGAACGCCGGCCGCCTTGGACAGCAGACCGCGCCGATCCGGGGCAATCATGGTCACGGCGTAGGAGTACGGCGACTCCCCCGCCGCCATCTTGACGTGAACCGCTCCATCGCGGGCCAGCAAGAGATCGTCCTCGGTGATCGGTGTCGGTTCCGGCACGGGTTCGCCGGCCATGACCGAACGGCACCGTCGGACCAGGTCCCCGATGAGGGCAGCCTTCCAATCACCCCACACGCCGGGTCCGGTGGCCAGTGCATCCGCCTCGGCGAGAACGTGCAGCAACTCCAGCAGCACCGGATCGCCGCCGAGGGCGGCTACGACGGCATCGACGGTCGCCCGATCCTGAAGGTCACGTCGGGTGGCTGTCGCGGGCAGCAGTAGATGGTGGCGCACGATGGCCGACAGCAAGCGAACGTCGGAGGGCCACAAACCAAGACGTTCGCCCACCTGGACCGCCAGTTCCGCACCGATGACACTGTGATCACCTCCGCGCCCCTTGCCGATGTCGTGCACGAGCGCTCCCAACACCAGCAGATCCGGACGCGACACCCGGGTGGTGAATGCGCTTGCCCGCGAGACGGTTTCGACGAGGTGACGATCAACCGTCCAGATGTGCACCTGGTCCCGCGGCGGCAGATCGCGCACCGCTCCCCATTCCGGAAAAAACCGCCCCCACAGTCCGGTCCGATCCAGGGCCTCGATGGTGGTGACCGTCATCGGCCCCGCGGTGAGCAGAACCAGTAGGTCATCGAGCGCCTCACGCGGCCAGGGGGCGCGCAGCTCGGGTGCGGTGTCAGCCAGCCGGCCCAACGTCGACGCCGCGATGGGAATGCCGGTGGCCGCTGAGGCGGCGGCCACCCGAATGCCCAGGCCCGGGTCGCGCTGTGGCCGGGCGTCGCGGGCCAGGGTTACTTCCCCGGCCTGTTCGACGACGCCCTCGTCCAGCGGACGGCGCAGCGGTCGGCGTAGTGCCGCGAGACCACGTCGGGGCAGCGCGTTGGCGGCGGTCCGCATCCCGGCGTCCACGTAGTAGCTGACCGTGCGGGCGGCATCGGAAAGCATCCGGGCCAGGTCGAAACGGTCGCCGATGCGCAACGCGGCACCGATCTCATCGGCGTATTGGGCCATCAGCTGGTCGCGTCCGCGTTTGGACACCCGGTGCAATTCCGTGCGGACGTTCAGCATGGCCAGGTGCGCCGCGCCCAACGAGCCGGCCGGCGAGTCCGCCGCCAGGCTCGGATAGACGTCGGCAAGCTGGGCGATCGCCAGTGCGTTGAGCAACTGCACGTCACGCAACCCGCCCATCCCCGATTTCAGGTCTGGTTCGGCCCGGTGCGCTATCTGACCGCTGCGCTGCCACCGCGACCGGGTCTGCGCGACCAGAGCCTCGAAACGGCCGGCGATTCCAACCCGCCACTGCCGCCGGGCGCCGCTGACCAGTTGTGCCGACAGGGCGGCGTCACCGCCGATGTGACGGGCTTCCAACATGCCAAGACCCGCGGAGATATCCGAACCCGCGACCTGCAAAGCCTCGGTGGGGGTCCGGACACTGTGGTCGAGGCGAATGTTGGCGTCCCACAGCGGATACCAGAGCATTTCGGCCACTTCGGTGACCGTCTCGGCGGGCATATCGTCGTGCAGCAGCATCAGATCGAGATCCGAGTACGGCACCATCTCTCGTCGGCCCAGTCCGCCGGTTGCGATGATGGCGAACCCGCTGCCGTCGCCGATTCCCAGTTCGCCGGCCTTGGTGGTGAGCCAAAGCTCGTGGAGATCAGACAGCGCCGTCCGCAATGCTGCGGCGTCGAGGCGGCGCTGGGCACCGGCGAGGAGTTGACGACGCGCCGCGGCCAGATCGTTGGCCGGGTGCGCCGACTGCGCCGCCGGCGGTTTCCACCCGCCGGCGGCGGAGTCCGTTGCCCGCTTCGTCATCTGAGATTCCCCGACCGCGCAAAGCATCCACCGCAAAGGGGTGACGTCAGAGCGCGTCGGCCCCTCGCTCGCCGGTACGGACCCGGATGATCGTCTCCACCGGGCTGACCCAGACCTTGCCGTCCCCGATCTTGCCGGTCCGCGCGGCGGTGACGATGACATCGACCACTTTCTCCACGGTCGCATCGTCGACGACCACCTCGACCCGGACCTTGGGTACGAAGTCCACCGAGTATTCCGCGCCCCGATAGACCTCGGTGTGTCCTTTCTGTCGGCCGTAACCCTGGACCTCGCTCACCGTCATGCCGAGGACCCCCATCTCCTCCAGACCGGTCTTGACGTCTTCCAGCGTGAACGGTTTGACGATCGCAGTGATCAGCTTCATATTCCCTTAAACCTCCGAGCCTTGACGAGGGAAGACCGAACTGGTGCCGGGGACGGAGAGGTCATACGCGGTTTCCGCGTGGTCGGCCTCGTCGATACCGTCCGCCTCGGCCTCGCGGTCGAGCCTCAGTCCGATGGTCGACTTCACCAGCAAGGCCAAGATAGCCGTGGCCACCGCCGAGTACCCGAGAACCGCGAAGGCTCCCACCGCCTGCCGCCAGAGTTGGTCGAACCCGCCACCGTAGAACAGACCGTCAATGGCTGTTGGGGCCTCCTGGGTGGCCACCAGGCCGACCAGCAGGGTGCCGACCATACCGCCGACCAGATGCACACCGACCACGTCCAGCGAGTCGTCGAAGCCGAACTTGAACTTCAGGCCGACAGCCAGCGCACACAGGATGCCTGACGTCACACCGATGGCCAACGCGCCCAGCACGTTCACCGAGGCGCAGGCCGGGGTGATGGCCACCAAGCCGGCCACCACACCCGAGGCTGCGCCCAGCGACGTGGCGTGACCGTCACGGATCCGCTCGGTCATCAGCCAGCCGAGCATGGCTGCCGCGGTCGCCACCGCCGTGATGATGAAGGCGCTGCCCGCGGCACCACCGGCGCCGATCGCTGAGCCGGCGTTGAAGCCGAACCAGCCGAACCACAGCAGGCCCGCGCCGAGCATCACGAACGGCAGGTTGTGCGGGCGCATCGGGGTGCCAGGCCAGCCGAGCCGCTTGCCGAGGATCAGGGCCAGCACCAGCGCCGCAATGCCGGCGTTGATGTGTACGGCCGTGCCGCCGGCGAAGTCGATGGCCTCGAGCTTATTGGCGATCCACCCGCCGGTCTCCGATGTGAAGCCGTCGAAGGAGAACACCCAGTGGGCCACCGGGAAGTACACGAATGTCGCCCACAGCCCGGCGAACACCAACCAGCCACCGAATTTGAGCCGGTCGGCGACCGCACCGGAGATCAGTGCGACGGTGATGATGGCGAACATCAACTGGAACGCCACGAAAACCGTCATCGGAATGGTCCCGGCAAGCGGGATCGTCACCGCCTCTATGGCCTCGATGCCGGCAGCCGGGTCGGCGAGTACCTCAACCCCGGCGTTGCCGCTGATCAGGCCCTTCAGCCCGAAATACTGGCTCGGGTCGCCGAAGAGCCCGAACTTGTCGTTGCCGAAGGCGATCGAGTATCCATAGAGCGCCCAGAGCACCGTGACCAGGCCCATCGAACTGATGCTCATCATGATCATGTTGAGCACGCCGCGGGCACGCACCATGCCTCCGTAGAAGAATGCCAGCCCCGGCGTCATGAGCAACACCAGCGCAGCGCTGATGAGCATCCATGCCGTGTCACCGGTATCCGGCACTCCCATCACTGGGAATTGGTCCACGCGCAGATCCCTCCTTCAGGCCGTCGAACCCCGACGACTCAGGAGAGAACACTGCGCAGTGGTTGTTTCCAG
>JAHZJY010000370.1 GCA_022600695.1 Actinomycetes bacterium
CCGAGCGCATAGGCCTCCACCGAGATCGAGATCTTGCCGTTGATCCGCCCCGACACCACCACCAACTGCCCGTGGGATCTCTGCAGTTCACCCATGGAGACATTGGTGTCCAGCGCCCGGATGAAGACATTCTCGGCGGGCGTGCCATCCGCCCGGGCGAGATCCGGCGGCAGATCGCCCAGATTGGAACATGAGACCGGCAGATCCTCGGAGTAGGCGAACAACAGATCCGCGACGCCTTTGACCGCCGCCCGCGGCAGCCAGGGAATGAGCGGGAGGATTTCCATGGTCGGGTCGGGCTCCCGTTTGGCCCTCTCCCGCGCCTCCCGCACCGCGGTGCGGGCTTCGGTGAGATCGGCGGTGACCTTCGTCGGGTCAACGGTGGCATTGGCGAATGCCATTGCCAGCGCCCGATCGTCATCGAGGCTTTCCCGCAGGTTGATCGCAATGAGCAGGGTCACCGCCCCGTCAGCAGCGCGCCGTCGGTCAAGGTGCTCGGCGATCTTGGCCGCAAACCCGGCCAACAGGGAATAGCTGTTGCCACCGAGGGCCTCGGCCCTGGCGTCCCACTCAACGGTGTCGACGTAGATCGCGGCCGAGGGGACGACGACATGGCGGTTGTCCACCGGGCCGGCCTGAGCGGCTCGCGCCCGGGAGAAGTCCTCGCGCTTGGCGCGGAACATTCTGACCGCTTTGACGGCGGTCCGGGCAGTCATCGGCAGATCCTGGGCCGCCCGGCGCAGGTCGGCGGCCAGCACGCTGCGCCGAGGCCGGGACCCGGGCCTTTCATAGCCCGGGTTTCGGATGTTGCCGGTGATCGCCTCGAAGACGGCCATCAGTCCACCGACACCGTCTCCGATGACATGCGAGGCCACGATGCTCACCGCGGTGGCACCGTCATCCAGGGGCTGGACCGCAAGATGGCAGGCCGGTCCCCGCTCCGGGTCGATGGGGAGGTTGCCCAACTCGTCGGCCCAGTCCATGAGTTCGGCACGCGGGCGGACGCCGTCGCCGGTCTTGATCGGCGGGGGCGGTCCATCCGGTCGAACCCAGCGCGGCCGGCCGAACGGCAGAGGTGAGCGTTCGATCAACCGGCTCGCCAGCGACGCGTAAAGGTTGTGATGGAACCGGTTGAGCCCGTCGGAATCGAGCGGATGCTCGTAGACCCATACGATCTGAATGAGTTGGTTGCGCCCCGTCACCCGCAGCAGCTCCAGGGCGGTGTGGTCGAGGAACGCCAGCCGATGCTCGTTGAGGGGCTCTCGTTCAGTCCGCCGGAAGAGCTTTCCGCGGGGATGGTTCTCTGCCGTCAATTCGATTCCACCTCAGAAGATCTCACCGGAGAGACCGAACTCACCCAGGGTCTCGGCCATCACCCGATGCAGTTCGGCGGTCGAATTCTCCAAACCCGGCTGCCAGCTGATGACCGTGAGCGTCATCTTGTCGGCGAGTTGCCCGGATGTCACGGTCATGATGCCGCGCCGACGTTCCAGGTTGTCCGCCGTGACATTCCGGTCCACACCACGGAAGGACAGGTATTCGGCCGCAGTGCCGTCCACACATGTCGCCGCCGGCGGCATGACGCCCATATTGGAGCATGACACCGGCAGATCTGTGGAAAACCCGAATGCTGCGTCGGCCACCCTGGCAATCCCCCGCTTAGGCAGGAACGGAACCAGCGGAGCGAGTTCCATCACCTCGTCGGGAACTTCCCGCGCCTTCTTCAGACCCTCCCGGATCGCGGTGCGGGGCCCGGTCAGATCGGTGGTAACCCGGCCGGGATCAAAGGTGACGTCGGCGATCGACACCACGTTGCCACCGGTGTCCTCGAAATCGGCGCGGTCGCTGACAGGAAACTTCAGCGTCACCGTGCCCGCGGGTCCGTGGGCGCGATCGAGCCGCTGCGCCAACTTCCCGGCGAATCCGGCGACCAACGAAAAACTGTTGCCACCAAGCTTTTCGGCACACGCATTCCACTGTTCGGCATCGATGAAGACTGATGCGGAGGGCATCCGCACGGTCCGCCGGCCGGCTGCGGTGACGGGCCCCGGTGCATCGGGCCGGGTGAGTTCGCCGCGACGCTGGACGGCGACCCTGGCCGCTCGTCGAAGGGTCCGGCTGATTTCCGGCAGATCGCGTCCCAGCTGGCGAAAATCCTCGCGGACCCCACGCCACCGGGTGCGTGACCCGGCGGCGGGATAGCCGAGATCGCGAACGGCCCCGGTGCTGGCCTGAGCACAGGCCAGCACGCTGCCCGCGCCGTCGGCCACACAGTGCGAGATCACCAGGCTCACCGCGGTCGAGCCGTCGGTGAACGGCTGGACCCCCAGCCGCCACGCCGACCCCGACTCCGGGTCCAGCGGCAATTCGACCTGCTCATCGGCCCACGTGTAGAGATCTCCTCGCGGCCGGGGCGTCTCGGCGATGTCGAAGTTGGACTCCGTGAACGGCTGTGAGACCCAACGGTGTCGGCCGAACGGAAGCGGGGATGGCTCGATCCGGCGGGCCAGCAGGGTCCCGAAAAGGTTGCGGTGGAAGCGCTTCACTCCGTCGAGGTCGATCGGGTGCTCGTAGATCCACAGCGCCTGCATGACGGCTTCGTGGCC
>JAHZJY010000371.1 GCA_022600695.1 Actinomycetes bacterium
GATACCCGGGTTCGGGTCAACGACCCCGAGCAGGAGCAACTTGCCGGGCTGGACGTGGTGGTGGTCGACCTGGGTATCGAACAGACCCGTACCCGCGACTGGCTGGTCACCCGGGTCGCGGTGCGAAGCCAGCGTCGGCTCGGCCGCCGCTCGGCGGTTGTCGTGGTGGAGTGGCAGAACGTCGACGGTCTCACCCCGTCCGGGCTGGCGATGCCGGGGCAGGGTGTCGCCCAACTCCTGCACCAGTTCGAGGGCAGGCGCCCGGTCGAGGTGGCCGATGCGCTGCGCGACCTGCCACCCAAACGGCGCGTCGAGGTGATCACCGCCCTCGACGACGAACGACTGGCCGACGTCATCCAGGAACTCTCCGCCGACGACCAGACCGAACTGCTGCGCCAACTCGACACCGAGCGTGCCGCCGACGTCCTGGAGGCCATGGAGCCCGATGACGCCGCTGACCTGCTCGGAGTCATGAACCCGACCGAGGCCGAGTCGCTGCTGGGCCGGATGGACCCGGAAGACTCGGAGTCGGTGCGCCGGCTGCTCAGCCACTCCCCGGACACCGCCGGCGGACTGATGACCTCTGATCCGGTGGTGCTGGCCCCGGACACCACCGTGGCCGAGGCTCTGGCCAGGGTTCGCGATCCGGACCTCACCCCGGCGCTGGCATCGCTGGTCTTCGTGGTCCGCCCCCCGACGGCCACCCCGACCGGCCGCTACCTGGGCTGTGTGCACCTGCAGGCGCTCTTGCGAGAACCGCCGGCTCACCTGGTCAGCGGAATCGTCGACAATGACCTACCCAGCCTCAACCCGGATTCCGCGCTGGGCGGAGTCACCCGCTACTTCGCCGCCTACAACCTGGTCTGCGGCCCGGTCGTCGACGATGAGGGCCATCTGCTGGGCGCGGTGAGCGTCGATGACGTGCTGGATCATCTGCTGCCGCCGGACTGGCGGGACAGCTTCGAGGATGCGGGCACGAACGTTCTGGCCGGGGGCTCGACATGAGCGGTCCCCGGCAACGCCTGGACACACCGCTGACCTCCCGGCGCCCGTCGCTGCACTTCGATCCGGAGGCAGTCGGCCAGTTCAGCGAGTCCATCGCCCGGTTCCTGGGCACCGGCCGCTACCTACTGTGGCAGACCGTTCTCGTCATCGTCTGGATCACGCTCAACCTCTTCGCGGTGAGCCTTCGCTGGGATCCCTACCCGTTCATCCTGCTGAACCTGGCCTTCTCCACCCAGGCCGCCTACGCCGCGCCGTTGATCCTGCTCGCCCAGAATCGCCAGGAGAACCGCGACAAGGTGGCGCTGGAGGAGGACCGTCGGCGCGCCCAGCAGACCAAGGCCGATACCGAGTTCCTGGCCCGCGAGCTGGCCGCGCTGCGAATCGCGGTCGGAGAAGTCGCGACCAGGGACTATCTGCGCCGGGAACTCGAGGAGGTGCGGGAGCTTCTGCAGGCGCTGCAACCCGCCGAGCCACAACCACACAAGTCGGACGGCCCGGGTCGCTGAACCGAGAAAACCGGCGGGTGACAACCTGCCCAATGCGTTTCGCCGGTGTCATGACCTTAGGTATGGTGACGGGGTTCACAAGGACGGACATCTCTGCGAGGGCGGGCACGTGCGGATAAGGCGCCGGGGCAACCGGGGGTCACGGACTCCCGTGTTCGGTATTGCGGTGCTGACCCCGATCGTGCTGGCCGGGGCGGTGGCCGCCGCACCCGGCGTAGCCGAGGTCCCGCTGGTCGCCGGGGATCCCGTTCCGCTCGCCGCGGCCGATCAGGAGCAGTCCGACGGTGTCGCCGTCGTCGCGATGGCCAAACCCCCGTCGGACTTCCGCTTCGCGGCGAATACGCTGGGGCTGCCACCGCCGGCCGCCGTGATCAGTTCCGCGGGCGGGATGCGAATTCCGGCGATGGCCCTGTCGGCCTACCGCAAAGCCGAACAGACGATGGCCGCCAGTGCCCCCGACTGCGGGGTGAGTTGGAACCTGCTGGCCGGCATCGGGCGAATCGAATCTTCCCACGCCAACGGCGGCGCCACCGACACCCGCGGCACATCGGTCCGCCCGATCTACGGCCCGGTACTGGACGGCAGCCTGCCCGGCAACGAGATCATCGTGCAGAGCAACACCGGCGGTCAGACCGTCTACGCCCGAGCGATGGGGCCCATGCAGTTTCTGCCGGGAACCTGGTCTCGGTACGCCTCCGACGGCGACGGCGACGGCAAAGCCGATCCGCAGAACCTGTTCGACGCGTCCCTGTCCGCCGCTCGCTACCTGTGCAGTGGCGGGATGAACCTTCGCAACCAGGCACAGGTGCTGACCGCGGTCCTGCGCTACAACAACTCGATGGCCTACGCCCAGAACGTGCTTGGCTGGGCCGCCGCCTACGCCACCGGGGTCGCACCGATCGACCTTCCGCCCATCAGCGGTCCGATCCCGGCGCTCGGCAGCCTTCACATGGAAAACCCGGAGGGCCTCGAACTCGACACGTCCGATCTCCACACCGCCGATCTGATGGCCCAATTGATGGGCAACAGCACCGCTGCGGCCCAGATGATGCCCGGTCCGGCGTCCGGACCGGCTGACAGTGTGCTCCCCGAACACGGCTGCCAGGTCATCTGCATGGCCTCGCAATTGGCTCCGTCCGAGGTGGCCACTCCGGAGAACCTGCCGCCGTGGATGCAGCCGATGCCATGGATGGCCCCACCGGCCCCGGCACCGTGGCTGGCCCCGCAGGCCCCGCTGCCCGGTATGGCACCGGTTGGCACGGGCCCGCTCCCCGGAGCCGGACCGGTCGGAACAGGACCCCTCCCCGGAGCCGGACCGGTCGGAACAGGACCGCTCCCCGGAACGGCACCGATCGGAACGGGACCGCTCCCCGGCGCGGCACCGGCGCCTGCCGAGGCCGCACTTCCCGGTCAGGCCCCGCCACCCGGCGCGCCCGCGGCCCCGCTACCCGGGATGCCGGCGGCTCCGGCCGAGGCGCCACTGATGCCGCCGCCGGGAACGCCACCGTGGATGCTCCCGCCGCCCCCGCCGGGCCCCGCTCCCGCCGACGGCCCCGAGTTACCCCCTGCGCCGGGCCCGTTGCCTGGCCCGATCAGCTGACCGGCGGCCGCCACGGCCACATCGGCAACTGGCCGGATCTTCACGCGAATCACCGTGGCAGCGACGCGATTACCATCACCGGCCGCTGATTTATGCCCAGATCGCCGGACGACCTACACTCGGCATCGATGAGCACCGAACTGGAGAAGTCCGTCCGCGCCGCCCTGGCCAAGGTCATCGATCCCGAGCTGAGACGACCGATCACCGAACTCAACATGGTCAAGAGCATCGATGTCGGCCCCAACGGCGCCATCCACGTCGGGGTCTACCTGACCATCTCGGCCTGTCCCAAGAAGGCGGAGATCACCGAACGGATCACCGCTGCGGTCGCAGACGTCCCTGGCACCGGCGCGGTCACCGTGGAACTGGACGTGATGAGTGACGAGCAGCGCACCGAATTGCGTAAACAGTTACGCGGCGACGCTGC
>JAHZJY010000372.1 GCA_022600695.1 Actinomycetes bacterium
CCGGCGACCGCTGACGCCATCGCGGACGTCCTCGCCGAGACCGCCCCCCGGCTGCAGGTTTACGACACCACGCGGATGGCCCAGTACGCAAACGCCGAAGTCGCGGCTGATCAGATCTGTTACCTCGATGACCTGTTCTCGGACCGGTATGACCGTATGCTGCAGGCCGCCCGGCGCCACCGCGGTATCGACATCAACCCGCTGGGGAATTTCGCCGAGCACATTCCCTCCGCGCTGCGACCGCTGGCCGACAACCGCCTCGGCCAGACGGCTCTGCTGCGCCTTGAGCGCACGCTGATGCGGCGCAGTGAGGACCGGACGGCCGGGCGCTTCCGGCGCTGTCTGCTGGTCAACTCCGGCGAGGCCGCGGAACTGGGCCGCCGAACCGGGGTGCCGGGCGAGCGCATCATCGCGGTCCCGCCGCTGGTCGCGACACCCCCCTCGCCGGCCCGGCAGTACGACGGGCAACCCGAGTTCGTTTTCCTGGGCGATTTGGGCCTGCCGCATAACGACGACGGGCTGCGGTGGTTCCTCACGGCCGTCTGGCCAGCGCTGCTGTCGAGGCTGCCGCGTGCGCGGCTGCGGGTGATCGGACGGGAGGCCCGGCCCGGTGTCCTGGCGCTGGCCGAAACCCTGGGCCCGAGCGTCGCGGTCGAAGGCTACGTCGCGGACCTCTCGGCAGCACTCGAAGGTTCTGCCGGTCTGGTCAACCCACTGCGCTTCGGGTCGGGAGTCAAACTGAAAGTGATCGACGCGTTGGGCCGCCACCTGCCGGTGGTCTCCACCGCGGTGGGCGCGGAAGGAATCGCCAGTGGGCCGGGCACCGGGGTGTTGTTGGCCGACGACCCGGCCGCTTTCGTCGAGTTGCTCTGCGCCCTGACCGACCCGACCCGCAACGCCGAACTCTCCGATCAGGCGGCCGGGCACTTCCGGCGCGTCTACTCGCGGTCAGCGGTCTTCGACCACTATGACCGCGCCTTCTCCCCTGGCTAGCCGCCGCGGCAGACCAGCGGCCTCGACCCCCGGATCACCGCGGCGTTTCGGGAGAACATGTCGAGAGCTGGTCCCCGCGCCTCGGTTTCCTGATCATCGCCAGGACAGTCAAAACTGTGCTGACCCCCGAGCCCGGTCAGCCCTCCAGCTTGTAGCCCAGCCCGCGGACGGTGACCAACCGAACCGGGGTGGCCGGGTCGGCCTCGATCTTGGAACGCAGCCGTTTCACGTGCACGTCGAGGGTTTTGGTGTCACCCACGTAATCAGCCCCCCAGACCCGGTCGATCAGCTGCCCCCTGGTGAGTACCCGGCCCTTGTTGCGCATCAGGTACTCCAGCAGGTCGAATTCCTTGAGCGGCAGAGCGATCCGTTCGCCACGCACGCTGACGATGTGCCGGTCGACATCCATCCGGACCGGGCCGGACTCCAGGATCACGTCGCCGGTTTCCTCGACGTCGGCGCCACGGCGCAGCACCGCCCGGATGCGGGCGATCAGCTCGCGCGCCGAGTACGGCTTGGTGACGTAGTCGTCCGCGCCGAGTTCCAGGCCCAGCACCTTGTCCAACTCGCTGTCCCGGGCGGTCACCATGATCACCGGCACGCTCGAGCGCGCCCGCAGTTGCTTGCACACATCAGTGCCGCTCATACCGGGCAGCATCAGATCGAGCAGCACGATATCCGCCCCGGTCCGATCGAACTCGGCCAGCGCTGCCGGCCCGTCGGTCACCACGGTGGCCTCGAACCCCTCTTTGCGGAGCAGGAAGGCAAGCGGGTCGGCGAGGGACTCCTCATCCTCGACGATCAGCACCCTGATCACGGCATCTCCTGTTCGTCGTCTTCGATCTCCACGTCGGCCCCGGCATCGGTGCCCTGGAACCATGGAATGGACAGCGTGAACGTCGAACCGGTGCCCGGCCGGCTCCACAACCGGATGCAACCGTTGTGGTTGGCGGCGACATGCTTGACGATCGCCAACCCGAGACCGGTACCCCCGGTTGCGCGGGACCGAGCCTTATCGGTCCGGAAGAACCGTTCGAACACTCTCTGCTGGTCGGGCAGCGGGATCCCGATACCCCGGTCGGTGACGGCGATCTGAACCGTATCGCCGCGCCGACGGCGGCTGACCGACACCGTCGAACAGTTCGGCGAGTAGGCGATCGCGTTGCTGATCAGATTGGCGATCGCGGTCACTAAAAGCGGCTGGTCCCCCAATACCTGCAAGCCGATCGGGGCGTCGGTGTCGATGGTGATGTCCGCCTTGTCGGCGGCAACTTTGTGCCGCGAAATCGCCTCCTGCACAACGGTATCGACGTCGACCGCAACGAGGTCGGGCAACCGCTCGGCACCCTGCAGGCGAGACAGTTCGATCAGCTCACCCACCATACCGGCAAGCCGCTGGGACTCGGCGTAGATCTTCCCGCCGAACCGCCGCACGGTCTCCGGCTCGTCGGTGGACTCCAGCAGCGCCTCGGCCAGGACTCCCATCGCGCCGACCGGGGTCTTGAGCTCGTGGCTGACGTTGGCCACGAAATCACGCCGACTGGCCTCCATCCGGGCCTGCTCGGACTGGTCGTCGAGGTACACCACGGCCAGCCGCGGATTTTCCGCATTGAGCAGCCGCACGTGGCAGTGCACGGACAGGCCGGAGCGCCGATCAGCTGCTCCGCGCAGCGCCGGAAGGTCCACTTCGACATCCTCACCGGTGGCCAGCGTGCGCTGGGTGGCCGCCCAGACCCGGTCATCGAGCAACCCCTCGCGCACCACGTTCAGTTCCCCCGCGCGGCGGTTGCCGATCAGCACATCGCGTAGTCGGTCGACCACCACCACGCCCAACGGCGCTTCGGAGACCACGGACTGCAGCACCGCGGATACCGTCATCACGGCCGGGTACTGCGGGGTTTGCGGGGCGCGCTCAGTTCGCCGCCGCAGCAGAAGTGCGGCGATCGCCAGTCCGCAACCGAGACCCACCAGTCCCGCGACGGCGATCCCCAGTGCCACCGCACCAACGCTCACCCCGAAAGCGTACGCATCGGCGGGGCGTCATCAGAACCCGGAGCAGCGCCCGGTCGGCGAGTTCAGCGGCTGTTCACCGGAGGTTTTACTCGGCGCCCTGCTTGGCACCCTGGTTGGCGACAGCCGCCGCCCCGGCGGCGGCGGCCTCGGGGTCCAGATAGGTGCCACCGGCCACCAGCGGACGCAGGTCGCGATCCAGGTCGTAGCGCAGCGGGACGCCGGTCGGGATGTTGAGTCCGACGACCTCCTGGTCGGACATCCCGTCGAGGAACTTCACCAGCGCGCGCAACGAATTGCCGTGCGCGACGATCAGCACCGTCTTACCGGCCTTCAGGTCCGGGACGACAGCCCCCTCGAAGTACGGAACGAAACGAGCCACCACGTCGGCCAGACATTCGGTCAGCGGGCCCCCGCCGATATCGGCATAGCGCGGGTCGGCGTCCTGACTGTAGGCGCTGCCTCGCTCGATCGGCGGTGGCGGTGTGTCGTAGCTGCGCCGCCACTTCATGAACTGTTCTTCGCCGTACTTGGCCTTGGTCTCGGCCTTGTCCAGGCCCTGCAGCGCGCCGTAATGGCGTTCGTTGAGCCGCCAGTCGCGGTGCACCGGGATCCAGTGCCGGTCGGCCCGGTCCAGCGCCATATTGGCGGTGGTGATGGCGCGGCGCAGCAGGGAGGTGTAGACGACATCGGGCCGGCGGTCCAGATCGGCCATCAGTTCACCGGCGCGCACCGCCTCGGCGCGACCCTTGTCGGTGAGATCGACGTCCACCCAGCCGGTGAACAGGTTGAGTGCGTTCCACTCGCTTTCCCCGTGACGCAGCAGGATCAGCGTGCAGTCGGACCCGGAATCAGACCCGGAATCAGCCCCGTAATCAGCCATGGCGAAAGTCTCTCATGGGGCGCTGAGGCCGTCCCGCTGTTCCTCGCCGTCATCGCCATCATCGCCGTCGTCGATGAGATGCTCGAAGGCCTGCAGGTTCTTCAGCGACTCGCCCCGGGCCACCCGCCAGGCCCACTCCTTGCGGATCGAGCTGGCGAACCCGAGTTCGAGCAGCGTGTTGAAATCGTTGTTGACCGCCTCGAGCACCTGACCGAGAACCCGGTCGATCTCCTCGGCATTGACGATATCGAGGGCGACCCGCCCGACCAGATAGACATCGCCGATATTGTCCAGGGTGTACGCGACCCCGTAGAGCCTGCGGTTGCGCTTGAGTAGAAAGCGGTAGACGCCCTCGTGGTTCTCGTCGGGCCGGCGGCAGACGAAAGCCTCCACCCGCACCGAGTGCTCGCCGATGCTCAGCAAGGTGTTGGTGATCAGTTTGCGCTCACCCGGTATTTCGACCAGCAGCCCGGGCAGTCCGCCGTGGGCGCCTTCGTAGCGGGTGAAATTCAGGCCGTGCTCGGTCAGCGTCTCCTCAATCACCTGCCGCACCCGGATGGCGTCGGACCTGGGACCGGCGCTCATGCGCGTACCCCCCGTCGCATCGTCCAGCGCCGACCGGTGCGACGGGCCAGCAGGTCGCGGGCCGCGCTGCGCTGGTGGACGCGGCCGTAATCGGTGATCGCCCGGCCGTAACTGGTCAGCAGGGCATCGACGGTGTGGTCCCAGGAGAATCGGCGGGCGTGCTCGATGGCGCCCCGGCGCAGCGCCTCGCTGTCGGCGTCGAGCAGTCCGGCGATGGCCGCGGCCCAGGTTTGGGGATCGTGGCCGGCGACCAGGGAGCCGCTGCGGCCGTCTGCCACCGCGACCGGCAACCCGCCCACCGCCGCGGCCACCACCGGGGTGCCGCAGGCCTGGGCTTCCACCGCGACCAGGCCGAAGGATTCCGAATAACTCGGAACCGCCACCAGGTCGGCCGCCCGGTAGACGTTGACCAACTGCTCCCGCGACTGCGGCGGCAGGAAGCTGACCCGATCGGTGACACCCAGCTCGGCGGCCAGCCGGACCAGGGCGTCCGGGGCGGCCAGCCCGCTACCCGACGGCCCACCGGCAACCAGGACCCGGACGCCGGGCAGCCGCGCGGCGGCCCCCAACAACACATCCGGCGCCTTCAACGGCTGGATACGCCCGACGAACGCCACGATGCGATCACCGGCCGGTAGCCCGAGAGCGGCGCGGGCGGCGGCCCGATCACCGGGGGAGAACGTCTGCAGGTCGACACCGGGATGGACGACGTCGATGCGTTCGGGATCGGCGTTGTGCAGCGAAACCAGTTGATGTGCCTCGGATTCGGTATTGACGATCAGCCTATCGGCCTCATCGACCACCTGTTGCTCCCCGACCGCGCGCAGCGGTGGCTCCGGGGCGTCGCCATCGGCCAGCGCCGCGTTCTTCACGGCGGCCAGCGTGTGCGCGGTGTGCACCAGCGGTACCGCCCATCGGTCCCGGGCCAGCCACCCGACCTGACCGGACAGCCAGTAGTGGGAGTGCACGATGTCGTAGTGCCCGGGCTCGTGATTGGCTTCGGCTCGCAGCACCCCGGCGGTGAAGGCGCACAACTGGGTGGGCAGGTCGTATTTGTCGAGACCCTCGAACGGCCCGGCGGCGATATTGCGCACCAGCACGCCCGGTGCCACCGGCACGGTGGGAGCGTCGGCCGAGGCGGTCGCCCGGGTGAAGATCTCGACTTCGACCCCGCGCCGCGCCAGGTGCAGGGCGGTCTGCAGCACGTAGACATTCAGCCCGCCGGCGTCACCGGTGCCCGGCTGGGACAGCGGCGAGGTGTGCACGGACAGCACCGCGACACGCCGGGGCAGCACGCTGAGCGAGGTCAGATCCCGAGGATGCCGCACGCCTACATCTTTACACCGCCGCCGGCGGCGCCCGCCGCTGACTTAGAGTCGGACAGGATGACAACACACCCGGATGCGCACTCACGGGTCGCGGTGGTGACCGGCGCCAGCTCCGGAATCGGCGAGGCGACGGCCAGGACACTCGCCGCCCTCGGCTTTCATGTCGTCGCGGTGGCCCGCCGGACCGACCGGATCCGGCGGCTGGCCGACGAGATCGGCGGCACCGCCGTCAGCGCCGACGTCACCGATGATGGGGCGGTGCAATCGCTGGCCGCCCGGCTGGGGCGGGTCGACGTGTTGGTGAACAACGCCGGTGGGGCCAAGGGCCTGCAGACCGTGGCCGAGGCCGATCTCGACGACTGGCGCTGGATGTGGGAGACCAACGTGATGGGCACGCTCCGGGTCACCCGGGCGTTGCTGCCGAAGCTGATCGCGTCCGGCGACGGGCTGATCGTCACGGTCACCTCGATCGCCGCGCTGGAGGTCTACGACGGCGGATCCGGCTATACCTCCGCCAAGCACGCCCAGGGCGCGCTGCACCGCACCCTGCGGGGCGAGCTGCTGGGAAAGCCGGTGCGGCTCACCGAGATCGCCCCCGGCGCGGTACAGACCGAGTTCTCGCTGGTGCGGTTCGGCGGCGACGAGCAGCGGGCCGAGGCGGTCTATGCCGGTATCACCCCGCTGGAGGCCCGGGATGTCGCCGAGGTGATCGGCTTCGTCGCCTCCCGGCCCGCACACGTCAATATCGACCAGGTCGTCCTCCGGCCGCGCGATCAGGCCGGCGCCGGCCGGTTCCACCGCCGGCCCTGACCGCCACTACAGCGCGCAACCCACCAGCACCGGCTCCGGAACGAGACGCACCCCGAAGCGGTCGTGGACCCCGGCCCGCACGGTTCGGGCCAACTCCAGCACATCGGCGGTGCCGGCACCACCGTGGTTGGTCAGCGCCAACGCGTGTTTACCGGACAGCCGGCACGGCCCGCTGCCGGGGAAACCCTTTCCGAAGCCGGCTCGCTCCACCAGCCAGCCGGCTGCGAGCTTGACTCCGCCATCGGCCGGGTAGTGCGGGACCGGCACATCGGAATCACGCCGGATCCGGTCGAACTGTTCAGCCGGAACAACCGGGTTGGTGAAGAACGACCCCACACTCCAGGTGTCGTGATCGGCGGCATCGAGCACCATGCCCTTGGCCGCGCGCAGCGCCAGGACCGCGCTGCGAACCCGGGCCGGGTCGCCGCGGTGTCCGACCGGAACATCCAGGACGGAGGCGAGTTCGGCGTAGCGCAGCGGTGCCGAGCGCCCGGCCGCGTCGAGGGTGAACTCGACCTCGAGCACCGTCGCGTCGGCCGACCGCTTCAGCATGCTGTGCCGGTACCCGAACCCGAGCTCGGCCGCCGGCACCCAGCGAACACGTCCGGTTACCCGGTCGAGCAGCTTCACCCGGGTCAGCCAATCCGCCACCTCCACGCCGTAGGCGCCGACGTTCTGAACAGGGGTGGCGCCGGCCGATCCGGGTATACCCGAAAGACATTCCAGCCCACCGAGATCGGCCGCGATCGAGCTGCTGACGACGGTGTCCCAGTCGGCGCCGGCCTCAGCCCGCAGCACGGGAGGGTCCACCGTGACCGCCGTGTTGGCCAACCGGACCACGGTGAGGTCGGTCAGATCGTCGGCGATCACCACATTGGAGCCGCCGCCGAGCACCAGGGCCGGCTGCCCGGTGCGATCCAGCGTGCCCAGGCTGGTGACGATCTGATCGGTGGTGGCACAGGTGATCACACGTCGTGCGACCGGGCCGACCCGCAGTGTCGTCAACGACGCCAGCGGGACGTCGGCAGTGATCTGCGCTCCGCCGAACTCCCGTCCGGATCCGTCACCGGATTTCATGAGTAGGGCCACGCCGGGTAACGGTAGCCTCGTCTGCTATGCCCCGTTCGTTCGACATGGCCACCGAATACGAGGGGACTCC
>JAHZJY010000060.1 GCA_022600695.1 Actinomycetes bacterium
CAGTACCGTGCACCGTTCGGCCGCCAGCGCAGCCCCGGCACGGGCCAGATCGCGCTCCAACCGCTCGATGTCCTGACGGTATTCGCCGGGCACCGAATGCAGGTCCAACACCGTGACCCGGTCGACAGCGGTGTCGTGCTGAGCAGCCACGAACCAGGTGTCGGCGGGGACATCGATGCCGAGGCTTCGCAGTCCGGCCCGCACCCCCGGCCGGTTGAGGATGGTCACCGCGGTCCGGGCATTGGGCGCACCGGCCTGACCACCGCAGGCGCCGCAGTCCAGCGAGGCCTGGTACGGATTGTTCTCGGTGCTGCTGCCGTGTGCGCAGAACACCACCAGTCGGCCGAACCCTCGGGTCAGACCCATCATGGTGAGGGCCACCTGGGCGAACAGCACCTGCTCGTTGTGCGGCATGGCTTCAGTGTCGATATCGGTGGCGGCGGCCGGGGCGATCACGTCCCGCACCCGGCGCCGGACCCCGACAGTCGCCGCGGGGGTCAGAGTTTTCGCCGCCGACAGCGGTGCGGCCGCGAAACCGGCTGCCTCCGCGAGGATGAAGGGGGCGGCGAACGACTCCTTGGCAGCGTGGAAGGCCGACTCCGCCCCTGCCATGCCGGTGACGCCGGCCACCCGGCGGGCCACTTCGTCGGCGGCGTCCGATGCCGGCTTCTCGGTGATGTCGTGATTGGGCGCGATCAGCACCGGACACAGGTCGTTGGCCGACCCGCCCATCACATCGGTGTAGCGGATAGCGACCGCGAAGAACCCGGCGAAACCGAGTGTCTCGTAGCCGCCCACGGCCTCCAGGTGGCGGCGTAACCCTTCAGAGCGGGTGTCGATACACGTCACGACCTGGGCATGTGCCCGATCCGAATCATCGGGTGCGGCCGAGGATGTCAGCGCGGCCAGCAGATCGTCGCGGTAGTTCGCCTCGAAGGCGTTCTGCCACAGCAATTCCCGCGACGTCACCGGCAGCGCGGCCAAAACCCGCGCGGCCGCCGCAACCTCGTCCTCGGTCGCCGAGTCCACCCCGAAGGCGCGAATCAGCCCCTCGGCACGTTCGCGGGCGGACGGCATCTCGGTCGGCTCCCGTACCGGGTCCACATCGTCATCGACCCGGTTGAGGTATAGCAGCGAGGCCTCGTAGCTCAGCCGCATCGCCAGGTACCCCAGTACGCCGATACCCTTTTCGCGGCCGGCACACCAGGCCACGTGGGCGGCCCAGCCGGGCATCCGGGTCAGATGCGCCTGCAGGTAGGGAATCCGGTCGTCGTCACCGACCCCCAGACGGCTCAACGCATCCAGCAAGGCTTCGTCGGCCCGCTCGGGCACCCGGCGCAGATCAGAGCGCACCGGACGGGACAGGGTGCGGTCGGCGGGAGCCAACTCCCGCCAGGCGCTAAAGAAGCCGTTCTCCCGGCCCGGCATCGGCCAGGCGGCCGCACCGAAGTATGCGCCGCACCACTTGGAGGTCTGGACGTCGACGATCTCGGCCAACTCGGGGGCCCGTTCCTCGGATCGGGTCATGAACCGGCGCCGCGGAGCCGGGCCGCCGGCTCCGTGCAGCAGGTCAGCCCGCAGCAGCTCCTCCGGGCTGATTCGTCGGCCACCGATGCTCAGCATCGGCTCGGCGGCCAGGTGCGGGTAGCGCAGGGTCAGCGCACGGTCGAGGTCACCGTCGCTGATCCGGCCCTGCTGATGCAGCTCTCGGAAGGCCTGCTCGCCCAGGGTGCCCGGCATTCCATACAGATCGCCGGCCCGCCGGAGGGCCTGCTCGAAGGGCAGTCCCTCCAGCCCGGCCAGCGGGTTGACCGCGATGAAGGTCTCCAGCGGGTAGTGGGTCGGGACGACTCGGGCAGCCAGGTTGACGTCGGTCCGCAGCCGGGCGCGCCGGGTGTCGGTGTCGGTGCGGGTGGTCACAAACGGGCTCCTGTCAGTTCGGCCGGCGTCCGCTCGGCGGGTGTCCCCCGGGCAAGCGTCCGTCGGGTGGGTGCCAGCTTCACGCGGCCAGTGCCCTGACGTCCCGCCGGAATGTGACCGGCGTTGAGCGCCTGGGCGTAGAGGGCCCGACGGAGACCCTCGGCACCGGGAGCCCACCGCACCGCCGCCAGCACGACCAGGCCGATCGCTGCAGCAGCCGAGATCACCCAGACCGCGAGCACCGGCAGCCCTGACGGCGGAAGCGCGGGGGTGAGGAAACCGCTGAGCGCGGTGATCACTGCCACATAGCCGACCGCGGCTGGGACAAGAACGATTCCCGCAACCGTCGCACCCCGCACACCCGGGCTGCGTCGCAGCCACCCGGCGGTCAGCGCGACCCCCGTCACCAGAGCGAAGATCAGCAGGGCATGCTCGGCGGCGTGATCGCCGCTGCCGGCCGGGACCACCGCGAGCGCGATCCCCAGCGCGAAGGCCGGCAGAGCCACCGCGGCGGCGAGGTTCACCAACCGCTGCCGGGGGGTCGGTTGCGGAAGGTCCGGTAGCGCCTCGTGCCGGCGATGCGAGGCGATCGCCGAGCCGGTGGACAGGAACAGGGTCGACTTGTAGAACCCGTGCGCCACCAGGTGGATGACCGCGGCCGCCCACAGCCCCAGCCCGCAGGTGAGGATCATGAAGCCCATCTGAGCCGTGGTCGAGTTGACCAGGGCACCTTTGACATCGGGCTTGGCCAGCATCACGGTGGCGCCGTAGGCCATGGTCGCCGCGCCAGCCAGGACGGTCAACACCCTGGCGACGTCGTCGGTGGCCAGGGGGGCGAGCCGGATCAGCAGGATCCCGCCGGCGTTGACCACACCGGCGTGCAGCAGAGCCGAGACCGGGGTGGGCGCCGCCAGGGTGGCCGGCAACCAACGGTGGAACGGGATCTGGCCGGACCGGGACAGCGCCGCGAGCACCACCAGCACGGCCAGCACCGGCAGGAGCCCGCCGGACAGTTGGCCGGGCTCCAGCGCCCGCAGGTCGATACGCCCCCAGGTGATGGTGGCCACGATGACCGCTGCCCACAGCGCCAGGTCGCCGATAATGAAGGCGATTGCCGTCCGGCGAACCCCGTCGCGTGCCGATGGCAGCTCCCAGTACATGCCGAGCAGCAGGCAGAGGGCCAGGCCGGCGAGCGACCAGAACACCGCCAGGCCGATGAGGGTGTCGGCGGTCATCAGGCCGGCAGACGCGGCGGTGAGCAGACCCGCTCCCCCGGTGAACCAGTGTGCGCGTCGATCCCCGCCCAGGTAGCGAACCGCGAAAGCCTGGACGATGGCGCTGACCCCGAAAACCAGGAATAACAGCACGACGGCGAGTCGGTCTGCGGTCAGGTCGATACCGGCGAGCGACGCCGAAACGGCCGGACCCCGTGCCACAGCGACGGCGAGAACGAGCGTGCCGAGAAATCCAGCGCCTGCGATCAGCGCCCCGACCTGGCCGAACCGCCGGGGGGCGCGTTGTCCGAACAGATAGGCCAGAACTGCGAAAATCGCCGGCGCGGCGACCAGCGCCGCCAGCAGAATATTCTCAGGATTCCACATGCGAGGGATATTACGCACGTGCCAATACGTGTGTCAAACTTCGTGAGTTGTGAGTCGTGATTACGAGATATCTCCTGGTCATCGGGCCCCGGGCCCGCGAACCGTTAGGCTGCCATCCATGAGCAACCGCGACCCGGCCCACCGGCCGGAGTCGGGACGCTACCGGGGCACGACGATCGCGGTCGGAACCCGGCACGGCAAAGAACGCCAGTTCGAAGGGCCTTTCCGGATGGTGCTCGGCGCCCGCTTGGTCACTCCTGCCGATCTCGACACCGACCGATTCGGAACGTTCACCGGCGAGGTTGCCAGGCGCGGCCCGGCGCTGGAGGCCGCCCGGGCCAAGGCCCAACTGGCCATGGCGGCCAGCGGTCTGTCACTGGCCCTGGCCAGCGAGGCCAGCTATGGACCGATACCGGGATCCGGTTGGCTCGGTCACGAGGAAATCCTGCTGTTCTGCGATGCCGAGACCGGTGTCGAGGTCATCGAGGGCTACCGCAGTGCGGCGATCCCCGGCCCTGGCCAGACGGTGACCTCCGCCGACGAGATCTCACCGCCGGTGCTGGCCGGGCTGCCCGGGCAGGCGGTCATCGTGCGACCGCATCGACCTGTCGGCACGGCTGGAATCACCAAGGGCATCACCGATCCCGACACGCTGCGCACTGCTGTCCAGGCGGCCACGGCAGTGTCTGCCGACGGGGCCGCTGTGGTGGAACCGGACCTGCGGGCCCAGTACAACCCCTCCCGCCGACGGGTGCTGGCCAAGCTGGCCCTGACCCTGGCGCACCGGATCGCCACCGATTGCCCGACCTGCGACACACCGGGATTCGGACGGGTCCGGACCGAACCGGGGCTGCGGTGCGGGGACTGCGGGACTCCGACACCGCTTCCCGCCGCCGAGATCCACGGCTGCACCGCATGCGGGGAACAACGCACCCGGCCGGTGGGCACAGCGGTTGCGGAGCCCCAGCACTGCCCCTGGTGCAATCCCTGACCGGCAACGGGTTCAGCCGTCCGGCATCAGGTCCGCCCGGAACCTCCGCATACCGTCGATCTTCTCGGCCAGCGATGCCTGCGGGCCCGCGTAGAACACCCACGGCATCGTCAGGACGGCGTCGATGCCGGCCGCGTCGGCCCGTGCGAACTGTTCTGCGGTGAAGGCGTCGGTCAGTGGCGTTATGACGGTGAAGCCATCCATCGTCAGACCGTTCTGAGCCCTTAACTCCCGGATTCGGTTCACCGCCGCGCTCGCCTGGTCCAGCCCGATCAGGTCACCGATCCAGCCGTCGTTGCGGGCGGCGCGCCGCAGCGCGATATCGGACAGCCCGCCCACATAGATGGGAATCCGCGGCGGCGAGGGCGTCATCTCCAGTCGGGGGGTCCGGTAGAACTCGCCGTCGAACTCGGTCCAGCCGGGCTGCCACAGCGCCTTCATCAGCTCGAGCATCTCGTCGGTGCGCCTGCCACGCCGGGCGAACCGCTGACCGAGCAGATCGAACTCCTCAGCACACCAGCCCACCCCCACCCCGAGCTCGACCCGCCCCGCGGACAGACAGGCCGCGGTACCGATGGCCTTGGCCGCCGAGTAGGGATCGCGCATGGCGGGGATGTACACGGTGGTGACGAACTTCAGCCGGGTGGTGGCCTGGGACAGCGCGCCGACGAGCACCCACGGATCAAGCCAGTCGGTGAAAGGCTGCCAGCGACGCTCACCGTCGGCGGTGTAGGGGTACGGGGTCGCCAGGGTTTCCAGGTTGACCACGTGATCCGGGATTGCCACGCCTTCATAGCCAAGATCATCTGCGGCCCTTGCGATCTCGATGATCTCGGAGGTCTCCAGGAACGCGGTGCTGACGTAGAACTTCACCGCTCACCCCCGAACACCTCGGTCACGACGGCCTTCGCCCGTCGCGTCACGCGCAGATAGTTGTCCAGAAACTCCCCGCCGTCGCCGCCGGGCCAGCCGGCCGCCACCGCCACCGCATTGAGCTGACGGCCGGGCCCGGGCAGCTGATCGGTGGGTTTGCCGCGCACCAGGACCAGCGCGTTGCGTGCCCGCGTGGCGGTGAGCCAGGCCTCCTTCAGCTGCGCGGCGTCCGCATCCGAAATCAGCCCGGCCTCGGTGGCGGCATCCAGGGTTGCCAGCGTCGAGGTGTTGTGCAACGCCGGTACCTCGTGCGCGTGCCGCAACTGCAGCAGTTGCACGGTCCACTCCACATCCGCCAGACCACCGCGGCCGAGTTTGGTGTGGGTGTTCGGATCTGCTCCGCGGGGCAGCCGCTCGGCGTCGACCCGGGCCTTGATCCGGCGGATCTCCAGCACCGCCGCCGGCGATACCCCACCTTCGGGATACCGCGATCGGTCCGCCATCGCCAGGAACCGACTGCCCAGCTCGGGGTCACCGGCCACCGGGTTCGCCCGTAACAACGCCTGGATCTCCCACGGCTGGGCCCATTGCGCGTAGTAGGCGGCGTATGAGCCCAACGTGCGCACCAGCGGCCCGCTCCGGCCTTCTGGGCGCAGGTTCGTGTCCACCTCCAGCGGCGGGTCGTCGCTGGGGGCACCGAGCAGGGTGCGTAGCTTCTCGGCGACCCCCACCGACCACTTCACCGCGTAGGTTTCATCGACGCCTGCGGCCGGCTCGCAGACGAACATCACATCGGCATCGGATCCGTAACCCAGCTCAGTACCGCCGAGCCGGCCCATCCCGATCACGGCGATGGCCGCCGGCGCCCGGCCGCCGGCATCAGCTCCAGCCGGCGTCTCGGCCCGGATCACCGCCTCCAGGGCGGATTGCAGCACCGCCGCCCACACCGAGGACAACGCCGCGCACACCTGCTCCACATCGAGCATGCCGAGCAGGTCCGCTGAGGCGATCCGGGCCAGCTCCCGGCGACGTAGCGTCCGCGCGGCGGCGATCGCCCGCGCCGGATCCCGATGGCGTCCGGCTGAGGCGATCAACGCCCGGGCCACCCCGTCGTATTCGACGTCCAGCAGCTTGGGCCCGGCCGGGCCGTCGGCATACTGCGTGATGACCTCGGGGGCGTGCATCAGCAGATCCGGCACGAACGCCGAGGTTCCCAACACGCGCATGAGCCGTTTGGCCACCGCGCTCTCGTCGCGCAACGTGCTCAGGTACCACCGGTGATCCGCGAGCGCCTCACTGATCCGGCGATAGGCCAGCAGCCCGCTGTCCGGGTCGGGTGTGTCAGAAAGCCAGTCCAGCAGCCGCGGCAGCAGCACCGCCTGCACACGACCGCGGCGCCCACTGCTGTTGACCAGTGCGGACAGGTGGGTCAGCGCGCTCTGCGGACCCTCGTAGCCCAACGCCGCCAGCTGCCGTTCGGCGGCTTTCGCCGACATTCCCGGCGCGAACCCCAGCGACGGGCCCACCGACTCCAGCAACGGTTGGTAGAAGAACTTGGCGTGCAGCTTGGACACCCGAACGTTCTGGCGTTTGAGTTCCTCGCGCAGCACACCGAGCGCACCGTGGGTACCGTCCGGGCGAACATGTGCGGCCCGGGCCAGCCAACGTAGTGCTTCATCGTCGTCGGGCCGGGGCAACAAATGGGTGCGCTTGAGCCGTTGCAGCTGCAACCGGTGCTCCAGCAGCCGCAAGAACTCGTAGGAGGCAGTCATATTGGCGGCGTCGTCCCGGCCCACGTAGCCGCCGCTACCCAGCGCCGCAAGGGCGTCCACCGTCGAGGCGACGTGTAACGACGGGTCGGTACGCCCGTGGACGAGTTGTAGTAGTTGGACGGCGAACTCGACGTCCCGCAGGCCGCCGGTGCCCAGTTTGATCTCACGGCCGCGGATATCGGCCGGGACCAGCGATTCCACCCGCCGGCGCATGGCCTGGACCTCGGGAACGAAATCCTCCCGCTCGCAGGCGGTCCAGACCATCGGCATGAGCGCGTCGATATAGCGCTGCCCGAGTTCGGCGTCGCCGACCGCTGGGCGGGCTTTCAGCAGGGCCTGGAACTCCCAGATCTTGGCCCACCGGTGGTAATAGGCGATATGCGAATCGAGGGTGCGGACCAGCGCCCCCGCCTTGCCTTCGGGCCGCAGGGCGGCATCGACTTCGAAGAAGACCTCCGAGGCCAGCCGCATCATCTCCCCCGCCACCCTGGTGGTGAGCGGGTCGGCGTCCTCCCCGACGAAGATGACGTCAACATCGCTGACATAGTTCAGTTCGCGGGCCCCGCACTTACCCATCGCGATGACAGCCAGACGCGGCGGTGCGAGGCCGCCTTCGCACACCGTGGCCACGGCTATTTCCAAGGCGGCTCCGAGCGCGGCGTCAGCCAGATCGGACAGGTGCGCACCCACCGTGGAAAACGGCAGCACCGGCTCGTTCTCCACGGTCGGCGCCAGATCAAGCGCCGCCAGGATCAGCAACTGGTCGCGGTAGTGGGTGCGCAGTCTCGGCAGCACATCCGTCGGTGCCGGACCGAATTCGGCGACACAGGCGGAGAAACCACGGCGCAGTTCGGCCGGATCGGGCAGCGATACCAGGCCCTCCAGGCCCTCGAGCAGATGCCAGGAACCCGGGTTGGCCACCAGGTGGTCACCGAGGGCCAGCGAAGATCCCAGCACTGAGAACAGCCGGCCCCGCAGTGGACGGTCCTTCAGCAGCGCTTCGGCCAGGCGCGGCCAGTCCGCCCCGAGCGCCTCGGCCAGTCGGACCATGGCGTGCAGTGCCGCATCGGCGTCCGGCGCCCTGGACAGCGACCACAGGAGTTCGACGTGCGCGTCGTCATCCCACCCCAACCGGGCCAGGTGGGCGGGCGCGGCCGCGTCGACCAGCCCGAGCCGGCCCGCGCTGGGCACGCGGGAACGCTGAGTCGCGGGTTTGACCACGGCCATGACGCTATCGCAGGTCCGCACCGCGGATGGGCGGCGGCCAAAACCACGGAGCCGGGCGATCTACAGCGACAGGTAGTTCTTCAACTCGAATGGGGTGACGTTGCTCCGGTAGTCCTCCCACTCCGCCCGCTTATTGCGTAAGAAGTAGTCGAAGACGTGTTCACCGAGCGCTTCGGCGACCAGCTCGGAGTTCTCCATCTCCCCCAGTGCCACGCCGAGGCTGGAGGGCAGCTCCTGGTAGCCCATCGCGCGGCGCTCCTCCGAGGTCAGCGTCCACACGTTGTCCTCGGCCTGCGGGCCCAGCGCGTAGTTCTTCTCGATACCCCGCAGCCCTGCGGCCAGCAACACAGCGAAGGTCAGGTACGGGTTACAGGCCGAGTCGGGACTGCGCACCTCGATCCGCCGGGAGGCCGCCTTGCGCGGGGTGTACATCGGCACCCGGACCAGAGCCGACCGGTTGGCCGCACCCCAGGACGCCGCCGTGGGCGCCTCGCCGCCGTGCACCAGCCGCTTATAGGAGTTCACCCACTGGTTGGTGATGGCGCTGATCTCGCTGGCGTGGGCGAGGACACCGGCGATGAACGATTTGGCGACATCGGACAGCTGCAGCGGGTCTGACGAATTGTGGAAGGCGTTGGTTTCGCCCTCGAAGAGACTCATATGGGTGTGCATCGCCGAGCCGGCGTACTGCGCGAACGGCTTCGGCATGAACGAGGCTCGCACCCCGTCGGCGAGCGCGACCTGCTTGACCAGGTAGCGGAAGGTCATCACGTTATCGGCCATCGACAGCGCGTCGGCATAGCGGAGGTCGATCTCCTGCTGGCCGGGCGCGCCCTCGTGATGGCTGAACTCCACCGAGATGCCCATCTGCTCGAGGGCGTCGATCGCGTGCCGGCGGAAGTGCGGCGCGGAGTCGTGGACGGCCTGGTCGAAGTAGCCGCCGTTATCGGCCGGCACCGGCGCCGACCCGTCGTACGGTCCCGGTTCAAGGAGGAAGAATTCGATCTCCGGGTGCACATAACAGGAGAACCCGAGATCGCCGGCCCGGGCCAGCTGGCGACGCAGCACGTGCCTGCTGTCCGCCCAGGACGGTGAGCCGTCCGGCATGGTGATATCGCAGAACATTCGCGCCGAGTGGTGCTGACCGGAGCTGTTGGTCCACGGCAGCACCTGGAAGGTGGACGGGTCGGGTCGTGCGACGGTGTCGGACTCGAAGACCCGGGCGAAGCCCTCGATGGAGGATCCGTCGAACCCGATACCCTCCTCGAACGCACCCTCGAGTTCGGCGGGCGCTATCGCGACCGATTTGAGGTATCCGAGGACGTCGGTAAACCACAACCGGACGAATCGGATATCCCGTTCCTCCAGCGTCCGAAGCACGAATTCCTTCTGCCGATCCATCACGCGAGCGTAGGCAGCGGCTGTTAAATCCGTGTTACGGCGCGGCTGCGATCCCGCCGGGTCAGCAATCCAGGTCTCCCGGCACCACCCGGTCGACGAGATAATCCACCACCGCGTCGTCCACGCACGAGTTTCCGTCGAAGACGACCGTGTGCTGGGTGCCGTCATAGGTGATCAACGGAGCTTTCAACTGGCTGGCCAGGTCGACCCCGGCCTGATACGGGGTGGCCGGGTCGCGGGTGGTGGAGACCACCACGACGCTGCCCGGCGGCGCCGCTGCCGCGGTGTGCGGCGCCGAGGTGGCCGGCACCGGCCAGAACGCGCAGAGGTCGCGGGGGGCGAACCCGGTGAACTCGCCGTAGGACAGGAACGGGGCACGTTCCCGGATCTGTTGGTCGACCGCGGCCCACAGCGCCGGGTTCTCGGGCGTCGGCGCATCCACACAGCGGATCGCGCTGAAGGCGTCCTGGCCGTTGCCGTACTGCCCGTCTTCGTCCCGGCTCTCGTAGTCATCGGCGAGGAGCAGCAGGTCTTCCGCGTTGGTGCCGCGCTGCAACCCCAGGAGCCCGCTGGTGAGGTACTTCCAGTACTGCGGGGTGTACAGCGCGTTGACCGTCCCGGTTATCGCATCGCTGTAGCTCAGACCGCGCGGGTCGGACGTCGGTCCGGGCTTCTCGACCAGTGGGTCCACCAGTTGCTGGTAACGGCTGACGAACTGGGCCGGATCGGTGCCCAGCGGGCAGGCCGGCGACCTCGCGCAGTCAGCGGCGTAGTCATCGAAGGCCACCTGGAAACCAGCCATCTGTTCGACCAGTGACTCAAGCGGGTCCTGAGTCGGGTCGATCGCACCGTCGAGCACCATGGCGCGCACCCGGTCTCCGAACCTCTCCAGGTAGGCGGTACCCAGTTCGGTCCCGTAGCTGTAGCCGAGGTAGTTGATCCGGTCCTCGCCAAGCGCTTCCCGCACCGCATCCATATCCTGTGCCGCCGAAGCCGTTCCGACACCGGCCAGGAATGCCTCGCCCATCCGGTCCAGACAGAGTTGGGCCAGTGTGGAATTGAGTTGCTCGATCTCGGCCACCCCGGCCTGGCTGTAGTCCACCAGTGCCTCGCGCCGCCAGGCATCACGCTCGGAGTCGGTGCGGCAACGCAATTCGGGTGTGGAGTGGCCCACGCCGCGGGGATCGAAACCGATCAGGTCGAAGTGCTCGGCGATGGCGCTGCCGGACAGCGAATCCGACAGATGCACCACCGCATCGACCGCAGACGCGCCCGGGCCACCCGGGTTCATCAGCAGAACGCCGATCCGATCGCCACTGGCCGGAATCTTGATGACAGCGAGTTGTGCTTGCGGCCCATCCGGATCCGCGTCATCGACGGGGACCGGCACGGTCGTGCACTGGGCGGTCGGCAGATAGGAATCTGAGACGAACCGGTCACAGGTACCCCACGACAGTGGGGTCGTCGTCTGACCGACGCCGGGTGTGGCGGCAACCGGAACCGCCGTCAGCAGAGTGCACAGGACCGGGGCGAGTATCGCCGAGCCGGTCCGACCCGCGCGTTTCATGCCCGCCATCGTGGCACGCGGCAGGCCGCTACGGCAGCGCCGTGCGGTCACACCTCGGTATCAGAAGCGCTGCGGTTCTAGCAGGCCGCGCCGGTGGGCGGAAGTACCAGATCAACCAGGTAGGCGGCGACGTAATCGTCCACGCACTGCTCCCCCTGGAACGCGACGGTGTGCTGCGTACCGTCGAAGGTCAACAGTGTCCCGCCGAGCTGCTCGGCCAGATCCACCCCGGCCTGGAAGGGCGTCGCCGGGTCCCCGGTGGAGGAGATCACCAGCACCGGCGGCAGACCCGGCGCCGACGCGGCGTGCGGGACACTAGTTGGCGGTACCGGCCAGAAGGCGCAGGTGCTCATGGGGGCGTGGCCGGTGAATTCGCCGTAGTTCATGAACGGGGCCACCTCCCGCAGCCGACGGTCCTCCTCGACGATCTTGGCGCGGTCGGTGATCGGCGGCTCATCGACGCAGTTGACCGAGACGCGGGCGTCGGTGGCGTTGGTGTACCGCCCCTGCGGATCCCGGCGCATATACATATCGGCCAGCGCCAGCATGGTGTCTCCGCGGCCCTCGGTCATTTCGGTCAAACCCCGGGTGAGGTGGCGCCAGAGGTTGGGCGAGTACAACGCCATGATGGTGCCGACGATGGCGTCGTTGTAGCTCAGGCCGCGCGGATCCCGGGTCGGCAGGGGCTTGTCCACCAACGGATCCACCAGGCTGCGGTAGATGTCGACGGATTTGTCGGGGTCGGTACCCAGCGGGCAGTTCGGATCGTCGGCGCAGTCCGCGGCGTAGTCGTTGAACGCCTCCTGGAAGGCCGCGGCCTGGTCGATATCGGCTTGGACGGGATCGGCGTTGGGGTCCACGGCGCCGTCGAGGACCATGGTGCGGACCTTCTCCGGGTAGGCCTCCGCGTAGGCCGCGCCGATCCGGGTGCCGTAGGAGTAGCCCAGATAGTTGATCTTCTCGTCACCGACCGCCGCACGCAGCGCATCGAGGTCCTTGGCGACGCTGGCGGTACCGACGTTGGCCAGGAATTCGGTGCCCATCTTGTCGATACAGCGCTGGACGAATTCCTTGGTCTGGTCCTCGATGCGCTGCACACCCTCCGGGCTGTAGTCCACCTGCGGCTCGGCCCGCAGTTTGTCGTTATCGGCATCGGAGTTGCACCACAACGCCGGCGTCGACGAGCCGACCCCCCGGGGATCGAAACCCACCAGGTCGAAGCGCTCCCGAACCGGGGCGGGCATACCCTCCAGCAGGCTGGCGGCCGCCTCGATACCCGATTCACCCGGGCCCCCCGGGTTGATGATCAGCGAACCGATCTTCTCGCCGGTGGCCGGAAAGCGGATCAGCGCCAGAGTCGCCCCGGCGCCGCCCGGATCGTCGTAATCCACCGGCACAGCGATCTTGCCGCACTGCGCCCCCGCCGGGACGGGCAAAGCGGTGCCGCCACCGCCACCACCTCCCCCGCACGGGCCCCACTCCACCGGCTGGCCGATCTGCGGTCCGGCCAGGACCGCCGTGCCGGTGACCACACTGGAGCACCCAGTGCTGGTCGAAAGCATGACGGCCGTCATCACAAGGCCGACGGGAAGCATGACTGTGGTGCGCGGGTTCCGGGGGCGGAAATACAGCCTCATGCCCAACATGCTGCCACGTTCAGCCAATGTGCCTGGTCGCACCGCCCTCCGTTGCGTTTCGCCGGTTCAGGACTGCGCAGGGCCGGCCGCCGACACCAACTCCGCGATACCCGTCCCGAACCCGTCGGCCAGATCCCAGAGGTCAGGTATCAGTTCGGGACAGGAGATCAGGCCCACGTTGAGCCTGCCGTCCAGCGACATCACGGTGATGTTGAGGCCCGCGCCGTGGAAGATGGGCCCGAGCGGATACATCCCCTGCACCCGCGCGCCCAGGAAATACAGCGGAATCTGCGGCCCGGGAACATTGGAAACCACGAGGTTGTGCACCGGCCGCGACTCGGTCAGCCGGCTACGTGCGTACACCCGCATTGCCACCCCGAACACCGCCGGACCGGCGAACTGGCTCCAGTCCTGCAACAGGGTCGCACCGATCGCCGAACTGTGTTCCTTCGCCACGTCATTGGCCGCAGCGATCGCGCTGAGCCGCTGGGCCGGATCCTCGATCTGAGTCTGCAGGGCGGCGAACATCCCGGATACCTGGTTTCGGCCGGGCCGGTCGGAGCGATCGTGCACCGACACCGGCACCATCGCCACCAGCGAGGACTCCGGCAGTTCGGCACGATTGAGCAGGTAGGTCCGCAGCACGCCGGACACCAGGGCCATCACCACATCGTTGACCTTCACCCCGAAGTGGTTCTTGACCGTCTTGATGTCCGCGAGGTCGAGTTGGGCGAAGGCGACGTTGCGGTGCGCGGTGATGCTGCCGTTGAAGGGGCTCTGCGGTGCCGCGAACGGGCTCGCCATGGCGCGTCCGCCCGCCGCCCGGCGCACGGTGTCGAACACCGTGGACACCGTGTTCGGCAGCACGCTGGTCGCCAGGCTGACCGGCCGGCTGGCGAAGCGCCCCAGTCCGCCGAGCGCGATTCGCAACGGGTTGGCATCGGCGCTGGCCGCGATCGGCTCCGGCGGCGGCGCTTCCGGTTCGATGCTGCACAGCTGGGACATCAGGTTGGCGCCGGTGACGCCGTCGACGGCCGCATGGTGCACCTTCGTCATCACCGCCAGTCGGCCGCCCTTGCGGGCGTCGGTTCCGTCGAGTCCCTCGATGGCCCACATCTCCCAGAGCGGATGGCGCCGGTCCAGTGGGAGGCCGGCCAGGTGACCGCAGATCTCGGCCAGCTCCGCCCGGCCACCCGGCGCGGGCAGGCCGATGCGGTGCAGGTGGCGGTCGACGTCGAACTGTTCGTCCTCCACCCAGACCGGATGGTCGAGATTGAGGAAACTGTTGGCCAGCCGCTCCCGGAAGGTCGGAATCGCCTTCACCCGGACCGCCAACTCTTCCCGCAGCTTCGCGAAGCTGTATCCGCCCGGGATGGTGGAGGTGTCCAGTTCCAGGACCGAGCACACGTGCAGAGGCTGGGTGGAAGTCTCCAGGTACAGGAAGCTTGCATCGAGGCCGCTGAGGCGCTGCAGGTGCTGCATGGTCCCGATGGTAGGCGCGCCGCCTGTGATCAAGTGCACTCCCGGGCCGTTTCCGCTGCAGCCCCGGCGGTGGCAGACTGAAGACGTCACGCGAACCCGGGGACCCGGATGGGCCACGAGGATCGATCCGACGAACGCTGGGATTAACCATGTCAGAGCAGAAGCTCTACGGCGGTTCCGCCGAGCCCGCATCCACTCCGACCTGCCCCGCCGCTCTCCCCAAGATCCGAACCCACCACCTACAGCGGATGAAATCCGAGGGCCACAAATGGGCCATGCTCACCGCCTACGACTTCTCCACCGCACGACTCTTCGACCAGGCCGGCATCCCGGTGCTGCTGGTCGGCGATTCCGCCGCGAACGTCGTCTACGGCTACGACACCACCGTGCCGATCTCGGTGGACGAGCTCATCCCCCTCGTCCGCGGCGTGGTCCGGGGCGCCGAGCGCGCCCTGGTGGTGGCTGACCTGCCGTTCGGCAGCTACGAGGGCGGTCCGGCTCAGGCGCTGGAGACCGCCACCCGGTTCCTCAAGGAGGCCGGGGCGCACGCCGTGAAACTGGAGGGCGGCGAACGGGTCGCCGAGCAGGTCGCGACGCTGAGCGCGGCCGGTATCCCGGTGATGGCGCACATTGGATTCACCCCGCAGAGCGTCAACGGCCTCGGCGGGTTCCGGGTTCAGGGCCGCGGCGATGCCGCCGAGCAGACCGTCGCCGACGCCATCGCCGTTCAGGAAGCCGGGGCGTTCGCGGTCGTGATGGAGATGGTTCCCGCCGAACTGGCCACCCAGATCACCGGCAAGCTGACCATCCCCACCGTCGGTATCGGTGCCGGATCGAACTGCGACGCTCAGGTGCTGGTCTGGCAGGACATGGCCGGTCTCACCAGTGGCCGGACGGCAAAATTCGTCAAGCAGTTCGGCTCGGTCGGTGCCGAATTACGCCGCGCGGCAGTCCAGTACGCGGACGAGGTGGCCAGTGGCGCATTCCCGGCCGAGGAGCACAGCTTCTAAACGGCCGTCGAGGTCGATGTGCCATCCTGGGTCAATGGCCAAGTCAGGGGATGACCGGACGGACCCTGAGCGGCACCTCGAAATCGAGGCGAAGTTCGACGTGGGCGCCCACACAGTGTCCCCGTGCTTCGAAGGGCTCTCGACGGTCACCCGGTTCGAGAGGACACCGACCCAGCACCTCGAAGCGTTGTACTACGACACGGTAGGCCTGGACCTGGCTGTCAACCGGATGACGTTGCGACGGCGCACCGGCGGCCCGGACGCAGGCTGGCATCTCAAACTCCCGGCCGGTAAGGCCCGCACCGAGATTCGCCTGCCCCTCGGTCCCGACGGTGCGCCGGTTCCCGACGAACTGCTCGATACGGTCCTGGCGATCGTGCGCGACCGGCCGCTGTTTCCAGTGGCCCGGCTGTCCACCACCCGCGACATCACGAAGCTGTACGGCCGCGATGACATCGCGCTGGCCGAATTCTGCGACGACCGGGTCGACGCCCGGCGCATCGACCCGGCCGAAGGCCGCACCGCCGCCGAGATGCAGTGGCGGGAGTGGGAACTCGAGCTCCTCGATACCGGCGCCGGGGACGGGGACGGGGGCTCGGATGACGCCGGTGCGATGGACCGGCTGGCCGCCCGACTGCTCGACACCGGCGCCGTACCCGCGGGCCACGGATCCAAACTGGCCAAGATTCTCGGCGAAGCGGTGCCGCGACGAGCGGCGCCGCCGACGGACCCGGTGCACCGCGCGGTGGTCGCACAGGTCGCCAACTTGCTGAAGATCGACCGCGCGGTGCGCGCCGATGCCGATGATGCGGTGCATCAGATGCGGGTCACCATCCGCCAGATCCGCAGTCTGCTCCAGGCTTCCGAACAGGCCTTCGGGTTGACCGACGACGCGACGATCCTCAGTGAGTTGCGCGAGTTGGCCGCGGTGCTGGGACTCGCCCGGGACGCGGAGGTCCTGGCCGAACGCTATCGCGCGGCGCTGGACGGGCTGGCACCGGAATTGGTCCGCGGGCCGGTGCGGGAACGGCTGGTCGGCGGAGCCCGTCGCCGCTACCAGTCCGGTCTGAACCGGTCGCTCCGGGCGATGCGCTCGGTGCGGTATTTCCGCCTGCTCGACGCCCTGGATGCCGTCGTGGTGAATCCTCCGGCACCAGTCGACGATGAACATCCTCCGGCCACCGTCGCGACCGGCTACACACGTGTCCGCCGGCGGGCCCGGTCGGCCGGCGCCGCCACCGGCCACGACCGCGACGATGCGCTGCATCGGGTCCGCAAGGCCGCCAAGCGCCTTCGCTATCTCGCGGCCGCCACCGGTGACTCGAAGGTGGCCGCGCGTGCGAAGCGCATCCAGACCCTGCTCGGCGATCATCAGGACAGCGTCGTCAGCCGTGGCCATCTGCTGCAGGAGGCCACCGCCGCGCGAACCGCCGGCGAAGACACCTTCACCTACGGGGTGCTCTTCGCCCGGGAAGCCGAGTTGGCCCGGCGCTGCGAGGAACAACTCGACGACGCCCTCAAAGCGCTGCGCCGCAGCGTGCGCGAGGCCTCGTAGGGCGGACGAGCTGGCCTGTAAGCCGGATCCTGTTCCGCTGCGCCGGGCGCAGCGGCGGCGACCATCCATCTGGGCACACCGTCGCCGGGTACCTCAAGCGGCCTACCCGCAGACTCGGGCGAGCAGCCCTCGGGCGCCTGCGCAGCCGCACGGATGCGGCCTCTTGGCCTTGCTTCGGGTGGGGTTTACCTAGCCACCCCGGTCACCCGGGGTGCTGGTGCGCTCTTACCGCACCGTTTCACCCTTACCGCCGGCCCCGAAAATCCGGAACCGGAGGCGGTCTGTTCTCTGTGGCACTGTCCCGCGAGTCACCTCGGATTGCCGTTAGCAATCACCCTGCTCTGTGAAGTCCGGACTTTCCTCGACCCACCGGAACGCTGTGGTTCCGTTGAGCCGCGACCGCCCAGCCAACTCGTCCGCACCGTACAACGTACTGGGCGTGGGCGTTCTTCCGCGAGAGCGGGCTCACCCCTTCCTGCGGTAGACCAGCCAGCGCAGCTCGATGGGGCACTCCTCGCGGGGGACGTCGAACACGTCCTGCCCGCACACCCAATTGACATACCAACTGGTGGGAGGCCACTTCTCGGCAGGCAGATTGGCTTTTTCGTAATCATGGACCGAGTCGTCGGCGACCCGCTCCAAGCCCAGACCGGCGGCCGCCTCATCGAGCTCCGGATAGCTGAAGATCGACGTGTAGGTCTGCTGCCCCAGTTCCCGAACGGCATCGTCGGGCCGGTAGCCGTCCCGGGCCAGGAAAATGTTGAACACCAGTTGCCCGTCCGGGGCCAGGCAGGCGGCGGCGAGCTCGAACATCTGCCGGAGCTGAGCGGTGGTCCGGAAGTCCGACACGACCTCCGACAGCAGGATGAGCCGGTAGTCGGTTCGCAGATCGTCGATGGTCTCGAAGACGTCGCGCCGAAGCACCCGTACGTCGAGACCCTCCCGGTGCGCTTCATCGGTCAGGATCTCCGCGAATTTCCCGGTCATCTCGACGGCGTCCACCGGATGGCCCCGACGGGCAAGGGCCAGGCTGTTTCGACCGGTACCGGCGCCGATATCGAGCGCCGGGCAGCCGGCCGGGTCACCGGCGCCGCCGGCCAGATCCCACACCCGGGCGTCGGGTTCGGTTCCGAACAGCGGAGGCTGGCGGGTGCTGACCCAGTTGTCGTAGGCCTGGCCCACGGTGGACCACTGGGCCTTGACGGTGTAGCTGGCGGTCAAACCGACCGGTGATTCGTAGCTAATGACGATATCGGAGCGCGGTGAGGCAGCGTAGGCGCGCTCCAGTTGACCCGCCAGGACGCCGCGCAACTGGGCCAGATCCTCGGCGCTGAACCGCACCCCCAGCGCGGTGAAGGTGTCATCACACATCGTGACGTAGTCCTCCAGCATGCCCGGAACGGCCGGTACGGTCATTTCGCCCCGGCTGACCGCGCGGCGCAGCAGGCGGCGGGTCATCGACGGGCGGAGCTCGGATTCGGGGGGCAAGTTGTCCACCCCGCTTCTCTACACGATCGGCGCGGTCCGTCGCAGCACGATCACATTGTCGACGAGGGTGACCTCCTCGCCCTCGGGGCCGGTCGCCGCCCGCTCGGCGCTGCCCACCCGGAGCCGCTCCCACTGCCCTGGATCCAGTTCCAGTCCCGCGACGACGGAATCCGCGGTGGGGAACTCGTGATGGTGCATCTTCGCGGCCCAGGGCGGGGCGGCGGCATGGTCGATGATCAGCAGTGTGCCCCCGGCGGCCACCGCGGCCGCGGCTCGGCGCAGGATCGCCGGTCGATCCATCTCCAGTGTGCTGTGCAGGAACTGCGCCGACACCAGATCGAAGAATCCCTCGGGAAAGCTGCTGGTCAGCTCATGCTGTTGGAACTCGATGCGGTCGGCCACCCCGCAGGACTCGGCCGCCTTCCGGGCCCGGCTCAATGCGGTATCCGAGACGTCGACGGCGACCACCGTCCACCCCTGTTCGGCCAGCCAGATCGCGTCACCGCCCTCCCCACAACCGAGGTCCAGCGCCCGGGTGCCGACGATCCGCGGGACCGCTTCGGCCAGCCGGGCGTTCACCCGCCCGCTCCAGACCTGCGTTTTGGCCGCGTAATGGTCTTCCCAGGTGGCGTAGTGGTCACCAGCGGACTCGGTCATCGCTCGATCCTGTTCGTCGGGCTCATCCGCTCAGGTACGACGTGTTGTTGACCAGTCGTACCGAAGCGCCGTCGTCGGCGTAGAACTCGGCGACGCTCAGCGAGGCGAGGTCCAGGTGCAGGCGGTAGAGGATCGACGGCCCGGCGCCGAGGGCGAGACGCAACAGCATCTTGATCGGCGTGACATGCGAGACCACCAGCACCGTGGAGCCGCTGTGGTCGGTGACGATCCGGTTCCGCGCCCGCGCAACCCGCTGCTGTACCTGGTCGAAGCTCTCCCCCCCCGGTGCGGGCAGGCTGGTGTCACGCAACCAGCGGCCGTGCAGGTCCGGTTGACGCTCGGCGGCCTCGAGGAAGGTCAACCCCTCCCACTCGCCGAAGTCGGTCTCGGTGAGCTCGTCGTCGACCTGCACCTGAAGTCCGAGGGCGCCGGCCGCGGCGGCGGCGGTGTCGTAAGCCCGGCGCAGCGGCGAGCTGAGGACCGCCGAGATACCGCCCCTCCCGGACAGATAGCGGGCCGCGTCGGCGGCCTGGCGGCGTCCGACATCAGTGAGTTCGGGGTTGCCCCGGCCCGAATAGCGACGCTGCCGAGACAGCTCGGTCTGGCCGTGCCGCAAGAGCAGCAACCGGGTCGGTCCACCGGTGTTGCCGGTCCACGACGACGGCGGCACGGCCAGCGCACCGGGCGGCGGGTCGGCTGCCGATTGCTCGCCTCCGCTCGCGGGCGCTGATTGC
>JAHZJY010000061.1 GCA_022600695.1 Actinomycetes bacterium
CGCCTGCTCGAACAGGGCGGCCTGGACCTCGACTCGTCACTGACGCTGTGGGAGCGCGGCGAGGAGCTGGCTCGCCGATGCGAGGAACACCTCTCCGGGGCGCAGGCTCGTATCGAGGCAGCGCTCGCGGCGGCTGAGGACGACTCCGACGAGTCCGACTCGTCACCGAGCAGCCGTTCGGGGTAGTGGTAGGTGGATCCGACCCCCGTTGTCGATAACTCGCCAGGCCACCACTGGGCGTGAGGCAAGATGGCAACCACAAAGAGTCGGCGGAGGGGGCCAATGTCCGACGCGGTACTGGTGACCGGCGCGTGCGGACTGGTCGGCAGGGCGACGGTCAAGCACCTGGCCGGTCGGGGCCGGCGGGTCGTCGCCACCGATCTGGGCACACCGGCCAACCGGAAGAGCGCCGCCGCACTTCCGTCCGGCGTGGCGGTTCGATGGGTCGATCTGACAAACCCCGCCCAGGTTGCCGAATTGCTCGCCGCCGTACAACCGGCGGCCGTGATTCACCTCGCCGCGATCATTCCGCCGATGTGTTACGGCCAACCGGTGCTGGCCCGCAAGGTCAACGTCGAGGCGACTTCCACTCTCGTGAAAACTGTTGCTGAACAACAAAGTAGGCCCCGTTTCGTATACGCATCCAGTATCGCCGTCTACGGTCCGCGAAACCCGCACCGAATCAGCGACGTGCTGAGAGCCGACACCCCGGTGAACCCCTACGACCTGTACGGACAACACAAGCTGGAGAGCGAGCAGATTGTCCAGACTTCGGGCCTGGACTGGGTGGTCCTCCGACTGGGCGGGGTGCTCTCCGTCGAGGTCCGACTGGACACCGACCCCGACCTCATCCGTTTCGGAGCCGTGCTGCCGTCCGACGGCAGGCTGCAGACGGTCGATGTCCGCGATGTCGCCCACGCTTTCGGCGTCGCGACCACCGCAGAAGTCGTCGGCCGGATCCTGCTGATCGGTGGGGACGACTCGCACCGGCTGATCCAGAGCGAGGTCGGCGCATCGACGGCGGCGGCCATCGGACTGGTGGGGGCCCTGCCGCGGGGCCGTCCAGGCGACCCGGATAACGACGAAGCCTGGTTCGCCACCGACTGGATGGATTCGACCGTCGCCCAGGCGATTCTCGGCCATCAGCATCACTCGTGGCCGCAGATGCTGGCCGAGACTGCGGAGAGCGTCGGCTGGAGGCGTTACCCGCTGCGCTTGATCGCGCCACTGGCCCACGAGTACCTCAAACGCCAGTCTCCCTACTACCGTCAACCGGGGAGTTATGCGCACCCGTGGGACGCGGTGCGCCGCAGATGGGGCGCACCCGAGGCCGACCGGAGGATCTTATGAGCAACCAGCGAGTCGCGGTCGTCGTCGGCGGAGCCTCCGGAATCGGCTGGGCCACCGCCCGAGTCCTGGCGGCGGAGGGCTACCGGGTCACGATCGCCGACCGCGATATCGACGGCGCCCGGCAACGCGCCACGCACTTGGGTGAGCCGCACTCCTGGGCCCCTGTCGAGGTCACCGAAGAGGACGGCGTGGCCGGGCTGTTCGACGAAGTCGTCGCCCGGGAGGACAGACTGGACGCGGTCGTCAACTGCGCGGGGTTCAGCGGATTCGGGCTGATCACCGAGCTCGACGCCGAACAGTTCCGCTCCGTGGTCGACGTATGTCTCACCGGCGGCTTCCTGGTGATCAAACATGCCGGTCGGCATCTCCGCGAGGGCGGCACCATCGTGTCGCTGACCTCGCTGAATGCCCGTCAGCCCGCGATCGGGATGAGCGCCTACTGCGCCGCGAAGGCGGGCCTGTCGATGCTCACCGCGGTCGCCGCGCTCGAACTGGGGCCGAGCGGCATCAGGGTCAACGCGGTCGCCCCCGGGTTCGTGCACACCCCGCTGACCGAGGCAGCGGCCGCCATCCCGGGAGTGATCGACGAGTACGTGGAGAACACTCCCCTGGGGCGGGCCGGAACGCCGGAGGACGTTGCCGCAGCGGTGGCATTCCTGTGCTCGCCGCAGTCATCTTGGATGACCGGTGAGATCCTCGACCTCAACGGCGGCGCACACCTCAAGCGCTACCCCGATATTCACCAGCACCTGACCAAGCTCATGGGGCAGTGAGTGCGATGAAGACGGAGTTCACGCTCACCCAGAAGCGCGCCCTGGCGGTCGTCACCGGCATCGCGTTGCTGTTCGGCGCATACTTTCTGCGCCGCTACTTCATGCTCATCGTGATCGCCGCCATCGTCGCCTACCTGTTCGCGCCGCTCTACAACCGTTTGCGGGCCAAGCTCAACGGCGGACTGGCCATCACGCTGACCGTTCTGGCCGCACTGGGCACCGTCGTCATCCCGCTCATCGCGGTGATCTCGCTGGCAACGGTACAGATTTCGCACATGCTCATCGGTGCGACGCAATGGGCCAGGACCGCCGACTTGAACGCACTCGGCGACAAAGCCATCGGCACAGTCAACCAACTGCTGGCCAGGCTTCCGTTCCAGACGCCGACGATCAGCCTCGAGTCCCTGCGCGACAACCTCGCCAAGGTGGCCCAGGCCATCGGCGAATGGCTGCTCGGGACACTGAGCGGAGCTGCCGGGGGCGCGATCGGCTTCATCACCTCGGCGATCATCTTTCTCTATGTGTTGGTCTCACTGCTGGTCAACAAAACCGAGGTGGTCACCCTGATCCGCCGGCTCAACCCGCTCGGCGAGGAGGTCACCGACCTGTACCTGGCGAAAATGGGCGCCATGGTTAAGGGAACGGTCAAGGGCCAGTTCATCATTGCACTCATTCAGGGTGTGCTCGGCGCGGCGTCGATCTACATCGCCGGCTTCCACGAGGGCTTCTTCATCTTCGCGGTCTTCCTTACCGCGCTCTCGGTGATCCCGCTGGGCAGCGGCATTGTGACGATCCCGTTCGGCATCGGGATGATGTTCTTCGGCAACGTTGCGGGCGGGCTGTTCGTGGTGCTGTTCCACCTGGTCGTCATCACCAACATCGACAACTTCCTGCGGCCGATCCTGGTCCCGCAGGAAGCTCGACTGGATCCGGCGCTGATGCTGCTCTCGGTTTTCTCCGGGATCGCGATGTTCGGATTCTTCGGCATCATCCTGGGCCCGGTGCTGATGATCCTCATCGTCACAACCATCTCGGTGTACCTCGCGGTCTACAAGGGTGTCGCGATGGAGGAAGAATCCGACGAACCAGAGGTGCGGAAGAGGGTTTTCGGCCGCCGCAGGGCCAAGCCCAAAGGGCAAAGCCAGCCCGCGTCGGAGGAATCAGCCGAAGTCGAGGACGCTCCACCGGAAACCACTAGGCCAGACGCTCCCTGAGGAATTCCACCATCCGCCTACGCGCCTCGTAGGCGGGCTGCCCCTCGACTTCACGGACCTCAAGGGTGAGCACCGAGTGCGCCATCCGGCCGAATCCGCCGGCATTACCCGGCGATGAGTCGATCTCGATGACCTCGAAGGCATCACCGAGTCGGTCCCTGAGGGTGCTGAAACGCTCCCCCGGCGCCATCGCGTCGCCGCTGAACCTCAGTCCGAGCGCACACAGGCCCTCGTCGGCAGCCCGCTTCTCGATCACCTTCATCTCCCGCTCGGACAAGCCGGGGTCGCGTTTCATCGCCGGGGTCAACGGCAGCGGCACCGACGGCTGGCTGAGCACCGGCGCCAGGACGCTGTCGTCGACGGCCGCCGCCAGCGCGAACCCTCCGGAGAAGCACTCGCCGATTACGCCGACGCCCTTGCCCGGGGTCTTGGCGTTGAGGTCACGGGCCAGCGCACGCAGGTAGTTGGCCACCGGCCGCTCCTTATTGAGCGCGAATGCCGCGAACTCTTTTGCCACGCAGCCACGCAGCAGATTGGGCACCAGCGACGGGCTGCGTGCCGACATGCCCGGAGTGCCGTAGAGCGACGGGATGGCCACTGAGAAGCCCTGATCCACCAAATGGTTTCCCAGCGCGAGAACACCCCGGTGCACACCGGGCATCTCCGGGATCAGCACCACGCCGGGCCCGGAGCCGCGGTAGCAGACATCGTGCGTGAACCCCGCGGCGCTGAACGGATCAATGGTCCAGCCGGTGAGGTCGGCTTCGGGTGCGGTCGGGGTCATTGCCCCATTTAACCCCGGCTCAGCGGCGGCTGGCTCTGCGTCGCCGCCGCCAGCGTGCGGAAGTCCTCGGCGCTGCCCGCGCCGGAGATCGCCAGTTGCGCCGGCCCCGCCGGGCTGTCGAGCCGGGTGGTCCACACCGGCTCGCTGCCGTCACCGCCCTGGTAGACGATCCACCGCACACCGTCGATATCCGCCACACCGGTCGGGTAGACGGACTCCTGGATCGACCGGACCAGCACGGTCTCGTCTGCGTTGCTCTGAGTGAGGCTGACATACATCTTCGACGGAGCGATATAGCCCACCCTGCTGGCCACCGCGTTCCGCTTGGCTCCGGTGGCCGGGTCGGTACTGCCCGCCTCGATCCCGCTTCGGGTGCCGGAGTTGGCCTGCCAACCGTCCGGCAGCCGGGGAAACCGAACGGCGAAGGGCACCGCCTCGGCGTCGGCTTGCAGAGCTGAAGCGGCGTCGTAGGTCGGAGTATTGCCCTCGGCGGGGCCGCTCGGGCTGAACGAGCACATACCCACCAAGCCGGCCAGCACAACACAGGCCACCGCCAGCGGGACCAGCGACCAGAACATGTCCCGCCCATCCTGCAGCAACCTGGGCTTGGGCGGTTTCGGGGCCGGACCCGCGTGATCAGTCACGAACGCCAGTATCCCAGGTCTGGACCCGCGCCGCGGTTCTGGGACAATCTCAGCCATGCCTGACGCCCGCCGCCGCGAAGCCCCTGACCGAAACCTGGCTCTGGAGCTCATACGGGTCACCGAGGCCGGAGCCATGGCCGCCGGCCGTTGGGTCGGCCGAGGCGACAAGGAGGGTGGCGACGGGGCCGCCGTCGACGCGATGCGACAGCTCGTCAACTCGGTCTCGATGCGGGGCGTCGTGGTGATCGGCGAGGGCGAGAAAGACAACGCGCCGATGCTCTACAACGGCGAAGAGGTGGGCAACGGCGACGGACCGGACTGTGATTTCGCCGTCGACCCCATCGACGGCACGACGTTGATGAGCAAAGGCATGCCCAACGCCATCTCGGTACTGGCGGTCGCCGAGCGCGGCGCGATGTTCGATCCTTCGGCGGTGTTCTACATGAACAAGATCGCGGTCGGACCGGACGGTGTCGACGACATCGACATCACCGCACCGATCGGGGAGAACATCCGCCGGGTAGCGCGCGCGAAGGGTTCCTCGGTCGCCGACCTGACGGTCTGTATTCTCGACCGGCCCCGCCACGAGACGCTGATCGCCGAGGCGCGGGCCGCCGGGGCGCGGATCCGGTTGATCTCCGATGGCGATGTGGCCGGCGCGATCGCGGCCTGCCGACCCGATTCCGGCACCGACCTGCTGGCCGGAATCGGCGGTACCCCGGAAGGCATCATCACGGCCGCGGCGATCCGGTGTATGGGCGGTGCCATCCAGGCGCAACTGGCCCCCACCGACGACGCGGAGCGCCAGCAGGCCATCGACCGCGGGCACGACCTCGACCGGGTGCTGAGCACCGAGGATCTGGTCTCCGGTGAAAACGTGTTCTTCTGCGCCACCGGCGTCACCGATGGTGACCTGCTCAAGGGCGTGCGCTTCTACGGGGGCGGCTGCACCACCCAGTCCATCGTGATGCGATCGAAGTCCGGCACGGTCCGGATGGTCGAGGCGTATCACCGGCTGTCCAAGCTCAACGAGTACTCCGCGGTGGACTTCACCGGGGACATCGAAGCCGCCTACCCCCTGCCCTGAGACGATTGCGCAACAACGACACACGAGGGAGCACATGACCAACGACGGCGAGTACCGGATCGAGCACGACACCATGGGCGAGGTCCGGGTACCGGCTCAAGCCCTGTGGCGCGCGCAGACCCAGCGGGCCGTGGAGAACTTTCCGATCTCTTTCCGCGGCCTCGAGCGCACCCAGATCCGGGCACTGGGTCTGCTGAAGGCGGCCTGCGCGCAGGTGAACAAGGACCTCGGCCGGTTGGCGGCCGACAAGGCCGATGCCATCATCGCCGCCGCCACCGAGATTGCCGACGGGCTGCACGACGATCAGTTCCCCATCGATGTGTTCCAGACCGGTTCGGGTACCAGTTCGAATATGAACGCCAACGAGGTGATCGCCTCGATCTGTGACCGCAACGGCGTGACGGTGCACCCGAACGACGATGTGAACATGTCGCAGTCCTCGAATGACACCTTCCCCACCGCAACCCATATCGCCGCCACCGAAGCTGCTGTGCAGCAGTTGATTCCAGCTTTGGAGGTGTTGCACGAGTCATTGGCGACGAAGGCCCGACAGTGGCGGACCGTCGTCAAGAGTGGCCGAACCCACCTGATGGACGCCGTCCCGGTCACCCTCGGCCAGGAATTCGGCGGGTACGCCCGCCAGGCCGAGGCGGGTATCGAACGGGTGCGCGGATGTCTGCCCCGACTCGGCGAACTGGCAATCGGTGGTACCGCGGTGGGTACCGGCCTGAACGCCCCGGACGGCTTCGGAGCCAAGGTGGTCGACGTCCTGGTGGCACAGACCGGTCTGGCCGAACTGCGCACCGCCAAAGACTCTTTCGAGGCCCAGGCCGCACGGGACGGACTGGTCGAGGCGTCCGGCGCCCTGAAGACCATCGCGGTCTCGCTGACCAAGATCGCCAATGACATCCGCTGGATGGGCTCCGGCCCGCTGACCGGACTCGCCGAGTTGCACCTTCCGGACCTGCAGCCCGGGAGCTCGATCATGCCGGGCAAGGTCAACCCGGTACTTCCCGAGGCTGTCACCCAGGTGGCCGCACAGGTGATCGGCAATGACGCCGCGATCACCTGGGGCGGCGGAAACGGCGCATTCGAACTCAATGTCTACATTCCGATGATGGCCCGCAATCTGCTGGAGTCATTCACCCTGCTGGCCAATGTTTCCCGGCTGTTCGCCGAGCGGTGTGTCGACGGACTGGTGGCCGACGAGGAACGGTTGCGCAGACTTGCCGAGTCATCACCCTCGATCGTCACCCCGTTGAACTCGGCGATCGGCTACGAGGAAGCCGCAGCGGTGGCCAAGGAAGCACTGAAGAGCCACAAGACGATCCGGCAGACGGTCATCGACCGGGGACTGATCGGCGAGAACCTCTCCGAGGAGGAACTGGACCGCCGCCTGGACGTCCTCGCGATGGCCAAGGTTCGCGACAGCGGCTAGCGGTCCGCCGACCAGAGGTTGCGGATTCCCAGCGGCGCGGTGATGCTGTGCACGACCAGGCTCAGCGTCACCGTGACGACCACAGTCTGGGCGAAGATGTCGCCGTGCTGGATTTCGCCGCGGTTGATCACGATCAGGCCCAGTACCAGGGTCCCGATCCCCCGTAGCCCGAACCAGCCGATGAACGCCTTAGTGCGGATGGATAATTCGGTTCCAACGAGCGCCGTCAGAACCGCGATCATGCGTACCGCGAACAGCGCGACGACCGAGAACAACACGACCCGCCAGTCGGCATTGCGCCATCCGTCGATTACTGCGAAGGCGCCGAACATCGCGAATACCATCAATTCCAAGAGCTGTGCAGCCGCATCGGATACCTGGTTGGGCACGGCCGGGTCGGCCGGGCGGGCATCGTTTTCGGTGGCCCCGCGGCTGGTGACGAAGGCGAAGGCGAGTCCGCCGGTGAATGCGACGACGAAGCCGCTCGCATGGACGCTCTCGCCGACTTCAAAGCAGATCAGCGCGATCGCCAGGGTGGCCAGCTGAGCCCAGATATCGCTCATCCAGCCACGCCGCCGCGACCAGGCCACGAGCAGGCCCCCGGCCGTGCCGACGGTGACGCCCAAGAACAGCGAGACGAACTCGGTGCGAAAAGCGAACCAGATCCAGCGGGTGGTGTCCTGATCGTCCTGGGCTGACGCCAGCGCCACCGCGGCCAGCAGCGTCGCCACCGCGATCCCGTCAGAGAGTCCGCTCTCCACCGACAGCGCGTCACGGATCCGCTCCGGGATTCGCTTGTCCTCGAGAAGCGCGTCGATCAACGCCACCTCGGTGGGGGCCATGATCGCTGCCAGACACACCGCCTCCCACCACGGCAGGATCGGCAGCAGTGCGGCAGCGCTGAGCGCGCCGAGTGCCAGCGTGAGCGGCATTCCGACGGCGATCAGCCGAAAGCTGATCCGGCCCCGGCGCATGACGCCGGCCAGATCGAGTCGGGACGCCTGGACGAACAGGATCACCGTGAGCGCCACCTGCGCGAGCGCGGTGTACCCCTCGGTACCCGGCCCGGCGGCAAGAAGGTTCAGTCCGAACGGGCCGAGCCCCATACCGAGCAGGACGAAGATCAGAGCGGGCGCGACGTAGAACCGTCTGATCAGCCCGGAGACCAACGCGTAACCGAAGGCCAAGACGATGAGGACCAATGCGGTTTCGCTATGCATGGGATCGTGCGTTCGTTACGGGCCGCTGGTGGGGACGCCGCAGCTTCGGCCCCATGCTACTCGTCCGGCCTCTGGCCGGTCATGGCAGCGCGCCCGGGCTGAACTCCTCCAACATCTCGGTCACCAGGGCCGCGATCGGCGAGCGTTCGCTGCGCATCAGGGTGATGTGAGCGAAAAGCGGATGCCCTTTCAGTTTCTCGATGACGGCCGCCACCCCATCGTGTCGGCCGACCCGCAGATTGTCGCGCTGGGCGACGTCGTGAGTGAGGACGACCCGGGATCCCGCGCCGAGTCGCGACAACACCGTCAGCAATACGTTGCGCTCCAGCGACTGGGCCTCATCGACGATCACGAACGAGTCGTGCAACGACCGCCCACGGATATGGGTCAACGGCAAGACCTCGAGCATGCCTCGGGAGAGCACCTCCTCGAGCACTGCCGGGCTGGCCAGGCCTTCGAGGGTGTCGAAAACAGCCTGAGCCCACGGACCCATCTTGTCACTCTCGCTGCCGGGCAGGTACCCGAGTTCCTGGCCCCCGACGGCGTAGAGCGGCCGGAAGACCACGACCTTGCGCTGGCTGCGCCGCTCCAGCACTGCTTCCAGACCCGCGCACAGCGCAAGCGCTGATTTACCGGTGCCGGCCTTGCCGCCCAGCGAAACGATGCCCACCGACTCGTCCAGCAGCAGATCCAGCGCGACCCGTTGCTCCGCTGAGCGGCCTCGCAGCCCGAACACCTCGCGATCGCCGCGAACCAGTTGCACCCGCTTCTCGGCATTGACCCGGCCGAGGGCGTGTGAGCTGCCGCCGAGCAGCCGAACCCCGGTGTGGCATGGAAGGTTTCGCGCATCCGCCAAGTCGACCTCACCGTCGGCGAAGAGCGTGTCGATCTCGTCGCACCGCACGTCCAGTTCGGTCATTCCGGCCCATCCGGAGGTGACCACGTCCTGAGCGTGGTATTCATCAGCGGGCAGTCCGACCGCACCGGCTTTGACCCGCAACGGAATGTCCTTGCTGACCAGCGTCACCCGCTTGCCCTCGGCGGCGAGATTCGCCGCGCACGCCAGGATGCGGGAGTCGTTGGTTCCGGTTCGGAAGCCGGCCGGCAGCACCGCCGGGTCGCTGTGATTGAGTTCGACATGCAGCGTCCCACCGTGGGCGCCCACCGGTATCGGCTGATCGAGTCGGCCATGCTCGAGTCGCAGGTCGTCGAGGAGTCGCAGGGTCTGCCGGGCGAACCAGCCGAGCTCGTGATGGTGACGCTTGGCTTCCAATTCACTGATCACCACCAGCGGGACGACCACCTCGTGCTCGGCGAACCGCGTACCGGCCCAGGGATCGGATAACAGGACGGAGGTGTCAAGCACATATGTCCTGATGGGCGAGTGCGGATCGGTCACGGGCGCTCCCTGCGGATCGACGGCATCTGACGCCGACGCTACTCCCGATAGCGGGTGCCCGGTGGCGCGGCACGCCGCCGGAAGGTTACGCGGAAACGAACTTCTTGAGCATTGGCTCGTCGGACAGGCCCCACGCTGCGATTCCGTCGGAGACGACCTTGTCCGCCGCCGCCTGGTCGAATATGCCGGCCTCGGCGACGGTGCGGAGTTTGTTCTCGCGGTACTCGATGATGTCACCGCCGATGACCGGGAAGTTGACCGCGCGGCGGGCGATCGCGGCGAGCGTCGAATCCCGGTGGCGCTCCAGGCAGTGCGTGACGAGATTATCGAAGAACTCCTGGTGACGCTGCTCGTCGGAGGCAATCCTGCCGATAAGTTTCCTCAGCACCGGCTCACTGATCGCGGCCTCGAGGTTACCCAGGTAGACCGCGTGCGCCCGCTCGAACAGCGCCATGAACACCAGCATTTCGATCTGGGTGTAACTCGAGGCGCGGTAACCGCGCATCACATGCCCGACCCGGACCCGTTCGTCGGCGGTCGGGTCGACGTTTCGGGTCACCACGAGGTAATCGCGGATCGCGATGGCGTGCAGATTCTCCTCCGCGGTCCACCGGCCCAGCCAGCGACCCCACTTGTCCTCCAGGATGAAGTGCTCGACCAGTTCGCGGTGGTAGCCGGCCAGGTTGTCCTTGGTGATGAGCAGGACTTCCAGGGGGTCCACGATTTCCCTGGGCAGGGTGACCTGGGTGGGATTCCAATCCTCGCCGCCCAGGAACGCGAAGTCCCGGCCCTCGTCGAACGGAACGTAGTCGTGGGCGTACCACTCGTCGGCGGTGTCGAGGTGACGAGCCAGATTGTCGGCGACGACCGGCTCAAGCTCGCGGGTCAGCGCGTTTGCGACAGGTAGCTGTGCCATTCGGTAACTGTAACCGATATTAACGGCTGTCTTGAAATCGCCTGAGCAACGGCGTTTCGAGATCTAGAGGGTCAGACCGGGGTAGAGGGGGTTGGCGTCCAGCAATTCACCGGCGGCCGAACGCACCCAGTCCGAGGCACTGTCGACCAGCGTGTATTTGGCCTTCGACGTGCCCTCGGCGCGGGTATTGGACAACACTTCGATCACCAACTCGGCGACCCGGTCGAACTCCGCCGGCCCAAAGCCGCGGGTGGTCAGCGCCGAGGTTCCGAATCTGATGCCACTGGTGTACCAGGCGCCGTTCGGGTCGGCGGGGATGGAGTTGCGGTTGGTCACGATGCCGGACTCCAGCAGCGCCGACTCGGCCTGCCGGCCGGTAAGCCCGAAGGACTGGACGTCGAGCAACACGATGTGGTTGTCGGTACCGCCGGTGATCAGTGTGGCGCCCCGTCGCATCAACCCGTCGGCAAAGGCCTGCGCATTGTCGGCCACGCGTTGGGCGTAGGCCCGGAACGAATGCTGGCGGGCCTCGGCGAAGGCAACCGCCTTGGCGGCGATGACGTGCTCGAGTGGTCCGCCGAGCACCATCGGGCAGCCTTTGTCGACGGCGTCGGAGTACTCGGCGGTGGCCAGCACCAGGCCACCTCGCGGCCCGCGCAGCGACTTGTGGGTGGTGGTCGTGACGATATGGGCGTGCGGCACCGGATCCTCATCACCGGTGAACACCTTGCCGGCCACCAGACCGGAGAAGTGCGCCATGTCGACCATCAAAGTGGCGCCGACCTCGTCGGCGATCTCGCGCATGGTGGCGAAGTTGACCCGGCGCGGGTAGGCGGAATAGCCGGCCACCAGGATCAGCGGCTTGAACTCGCGGGCCGCTGCGGCGATGGCGTCGTAGTCGAGCAGCCCGGTGGTCGGGTCGGTGCCGTAACTGCGCTGCTGGAACATCTTGCCGGAGATGTTTGGCCGGAAACCGTGCGTGAGGTGGCCACCGGCGTCCAGCGACATTCCCATCAGTCGCTGGCTTCCGAGCTTGGCCCGGAGCCGCTCCCACTCCGCCTCCGAGAGATCGTTGACGTTCTTGACGCCCGCCTCCCCCAGTGCCGGTATCTCGACCCGGGTGGCCAGAATCGCCCAGAACGCCACCAGGTTGGCGTCGATACCCGAGTGCGGTTGAACGTAGGCGTACGGGGCGCCGAACAGCTCGCGGGCGTGCTCAGCGGCGATCGCCTCGACCTCGTCAACGTTCTGACAACCCGCGTAGAACCGGTGCCCGACGGTCCCCTCGGCGTACTTGTCCGACAGCCAGGTGCCCATGGTCAGCAGGACCGCGGGCGAGGCGTAGTTCTCACTGGCGATCAACTTCAGTGATTCACGCTGATCGGTGAGTTCCTGGCGGGTGGCCGCCGCGATCCGTGGCTCGACGGACTCAATGACACGCAGCGCCGCCCGATAGGCCTCGGAGGCGGTGGCGGCATAGTCGGCGCCGGGGGCCGCGGCTGACGACAAGATTGCATCGGTGGTCATGGGGTAGAGAGTAATCGGAGCCGCACGGCATCCTCACCCGGCCGACTGTGCGGGTGGGTACGCCGGTGGCGGCGTGTCGCGGATGAAACC
>JAHZJY010000373.1 GCA_022600695.1 Actinomycetes bacterium
CGGCTGGGCCAGCGCACCGAGGCTCTCGAGTCGGCCGCCAAGTGGCGAGATATCTTCGGCCCGGAGAACTACTTTCTGGAGCTGATGGACCACGGCCTGTCCATCGAGCGTCGGGTCCGAGACGGGTTGATAGAGGTGGGCCGCAAGCTCGGCATCCCGCCGTTGGCCACCAACGACTGCCATTACGTCACCCGGGAGGCCGCGCACAGCCACGAGGCGCTGCTCTGCGTGCAGACCGGCAAGACGCTGTCGGATCCGAACCGATTCAAGTTCGACGGTGACGGGTACTACCTGAAGTCGGCGGCGGAGATGCGCGCCCTGTGGGACGGCGAGATCCCGGAGGCCTGCGATTCGACCCTGCTGATCGCCGAACGGGTGCAGTCCTACGACGCCGTCTGGGCGCCCCGGGACAGGATGCCGGTGTTCCCGGTACCCGACGACCACACTCAGGGCAGCTGGCTGCGCAGTGAGGTCGACGCCGGACTGGCCCGCCGATTTCCGGCCGGCGTGCCTTCGGAGTACACCGAGCGGGCCGCCTACGAGATCGCCGTCATCTGCGACAAGGGATTTCCGTCGTACTTCCTGATCGTGGCCGACCTCATCGGCTACGCCCGGTCGGTCAACATCCGGGTCGGCCCGGGCCGCGGGTCGGCCGCCGGTTCGCTGGTGGCTTACGCGCTGGCGATCACCGATATCGATCCGATCGAGCACGGCCTGCTCTTCGAGCGTTTCCTCAATCCCGAGCGGGCCTCGATGCCCGATATCGATATCGACTTCGATGACCGCCGCCGCGGTGAGATGGTCCGCTACGCGGCCGAGAAATGGGGCAGTGACCGGGTGGCCCAGGTGATCACCTTCGGCACCATCAAGACCAAAGCCGCGCTCAAGGACGCCGCCCGGGTGCACTACGGCCAGCCAGGGTTCGCCATCGCCGACCGGATCACCAAAGCCCTGCCGCCACCGATCATGGCCAAGGACATCCCGTTGTCCGGTATCACCGATCCCGGCCACGAGCGGTACAAGGAGGCCGTCGAGGTTCGTGGGCTGATCGACACCGACCCGGATGTCCGGACCATCTACGAGACCGCCCGCGGGCTGGAAGGCCTGGTCCGCAACTCCGGTGTGCACGCGTGCGCGGTGATCATGAGTTCCGAGCCGCTGATGGAGGCCATCCCGCTGTGGCGCCGGCCGCAGGACGGCGCCATCATCACCGGCTGGGACTACCCGTCATGTGAGGCCATCGGCCTGCTCAAGATGGACTTCCTCGGGCTGCGCAACCTGACCATCATCGGCGACGCTCTGGAGAACATCCAGTCCAACCGCGGTGTCGAGGTGGTTCTGGAGTCACTGCCGCTGGATGATCCGCCGACCTATGAACTGCTGTCCCGTGGCGACACCCTGGGGGTGTTCCAGCTCGACGGCGGACCGATGCGGGACCTGCTGCGGCGGATGCAGCCCACCGGTTTCCAGGACATCGTCGCGGTGCTCGCGCTCTACCGTCCCGGTCCGATGGGAGTCAACGCCCACAACGACTACGCCGACCGCAAGAACGGCCGTCAGCCCATCAAGCCGATCCATCCCGAACTGGCTGAACCGCTCCAGGACATCCTGGCTGAAACCTACGGCCTGATCGTCTACCAGGAGCAGATCATGCGCATCGCGCAGCGGGTGGCCGGCTACTCGCTGGCCCGAGCCGACATTCTGCGCAAGGCGATGGGGAAGAAGAAGCGCGATGTCCTGGACAAGGAGTACGAGGGATTCTCGGCCGGGATGAAAGCCAACGGTTTCTCCGCCGCCGCCATCAAGGTGTTGTGGGACACCATCCTCCCGTTCGCCGACTATGCGTTCAACAAGTCCCATGCGGCCGGCTACGGGCTGGTGTCCTACTGGACGGCCTACCTCAAGGCGAACTACCCCGGCGAGTACATGGCCGGCCTGCTCACCTCGGTCGGGGACGACAAGGACAAGGCAGCGGTCTATCTGGCCGACTGCCGCAAACTGGGCATCACGGTGCTGCCGCCGGACGTCAACGAGTCGGAGTTGAACTTCACCTCAGTCGGCACCGATATCCGTTTCGGACTCGGCGCGGTCCGCAATGTGGGCGCCAACGTGGTCGGCTCGCTGATCGCCACCCGCATCGCGAAGGGCAGGTTCACCGACTTCTCGGACTATCTCAACAAGATCGACATCGGGGCGTGCAATAAGAAGGTCACCGAGTCGCTGATCAAGGCCGGCGCCTTCGATTCGCTCAAACATGCCCGTAAGGGTTTGTTCCTGGTTCACAGCGATGCCGTCGAATCGGTGCTGGGTACCAAGAAGGCCGAAGCCAGGGGTCAGTTCGATCTTTTCGGTGGCGGTGAGGACGGCGAGACGGACGCGGTGTTCACCATCAAGGTGCCCGACGATGAGTGGGACGATAAGCACAAGCTCGCACTGGAGCGCGAGATGCTGGGACTGTACGTGTCGGGTCATCCGCTCAACGGGATCGCGCACCTGCTCGCCGCGCAGGTCGACACGGCGATTCCGGCGA
>JAHZJY010000062.1 GCA_022600695.1 Actinomycetes bacterium
CCGATGGTCCAGCCCTCGTAGCGCAACGCCATCGACACCATCTCGGCCAGCACGGCCTCGTCGTCGACCACCAGGATCCTGATCGGGCTGCCGTCGGTGCGCCGCATCACGACACGCTCAGCCGTCGGTGGACCCATACCCCCAGTATGGCCGCCGCGCTGGGCCGACCCTATGCGCCGGCTATGCGCGGGCTGTGCAACCCGGGACCGGGAAGTGGCTCCCTAGACTCCTCGCCATGAGCTTTTATGACGTCATCGAGACGGTGGGCAAGGTCATCGACGCGGTCGGTGTGGCGGTCATCGCCATCGGCGCCCTGATCTCCGCCGCTGGTGCGGTCTCGCGGATACGCCGCAAGACCGGAGATGTCTATCGAGTGTTCCGTGAGCAGTTGGGCCGGTCCATCCTGCTGGGCCTGGAGTTCCTGGTGGCGGCCGACATCATTCGGACCGTCGCCATCACACCCAACGCCAGCAGTGTGGCGGTACTGGGTGGCATCGTGCTGATCCGGACCTTCCTGAGTTTCTCGCTTCAACTCGAGGTCACCGGGTACTGGCCGTGGCAGTCCGCCCGGGCCCGCGGGCAGCAGGCCGCGGCGACAGCGCCGTGAACCGGCAGAGCCGACAGAACCGGCGACGGCGAATCGCCGATGCGGTGCGCAAGACCCCGGCGACGGCGCTGGCTCCACCGGACTCCTACGACCCGGACGACGTCGCCGCGATGCTGCGGGAGATCGGCATCGCCCTGGTCGAGGTCGCCCAGCCGACATCGATCGTGAAGGACCGGCTGACCCGGATCGCCGACCACTACACCACCGAACGGGTACGCACGGTGGTGCTGCCGACCATGCTTCTGATTCAGATCGGGCGGGACGCCTACGAGATCGACGGATCAACCCGCTCATCGCTGCAACTCGACGCAGCCGGCACGATCGACCATATCGCCGGCCTGGCCGAGGCCGGCGCGATCACCCCCACCGACGCGGTCGCCGCGGTGGCCGCGGCCCGCAGCCAGCCACCGCGGTTCGGCAAGGTGGCCACCATCACCGCATCCGCCGTCACCTCGGTGGGCTTCGGGATGATGATCAACCCGACCTGGGCGGCACTGCCCGGCTACTTCTTCCTCGGCCTGGTGGTCGGCGCCATCCTCATGCTCGGCGAGCCCCTTCCCTCGCTGACGCCGATCCTGCCGACGCTGTCGGCGTTCGTCGTCACGCTGCTGGCGAGCTGGTTCGTCGCCGATACCGCCGGCGATGGGCTGCTACGGGTGATCAGCCCGGCCCTGGTGGCCGCCATACCGGGAATGGCCCTGGCCAACGGTGCCACCGAACTGGCCGCCTCCCAGATCATGTCCGGATCCAGCCGGTTGGTGTACGGCATCTCGCAACTGGCGTTGCTGGTATTCGGCGTGATCATGGGCATGCATCTCGCCGGACCGGTGGCCCCGCAGGCCCCGTCACCCCAGATGGGCTCCTGGTCGCTGTACCTGGCGATCATCGTCGTCGGCCTGAGCCTGTCGGTCTACCTCTCCGCGCCACGCGGGTCGCTGTTCTGGTTGACCGCCGCGATCGCCGTCGCGCTGATCACCCAGCAACTCGCGGGTATCTTCTTCGCCTCCACCCACGCCGGTTTCCTCGGCGCGGTCATGGCGGTGCTGTTCGCCAACCTTGCCGCCCGGATCAAGACCTCGCCGCCGGCGGTGGTTCTCATCCTGGCGGCGTTCTGGTCACTGGTTCCCTCGACGACGAGCTTCATGTCCGTCAGCCAGGCCGCCACCGGCGGTAACGGCGACATGGCCAGCCTGGGCCAGGTCGGTTCGGCCATTCTCTCGATCGCACTGGGCACGCTGGTCGGTTGGAGCATCTTCCAGACGATCGCCAGCCGGTTACCGTGGTCGAAAGCGATACCGGTTTAGCGGTGGGGTAGCTTCGCCCGGGTGGACGACCTGAGCCCCGAGCTGACCAGGGTGGCCGCCTGGATGTCGGCCCACGACCTCGGGCAGGGCCCGGTCAGCGGCGTGTCGGAGATCATCGGCGGCACCCAGAACGTCATGCTGCGGTTCACCCGCAGCGGCCGTGAGTACGTGCTACGCCGCGGACCCCGCCACCTCCGCCCGGTCAGCAATACGGTGATCCTGCGGGAGACCCGGGTATTACGCGCCCTGGCCGGAACCGAGGTGCCGCATCCGGACCTGATCGCGGTCTGCGAGGACACCTCGGTACTCGGCGACGCGGTGTTCTACCTGATGGAACCGGTAGACGGTTTCAACGCCGGAGCGGCGCTGCCACCACTGCACGCACACGATGCCGGCGTCCGGCACGAGATGGGCCTGTCGATGGCCGACGCCGCCGCGAAACTCGGCGCGGTGGATCACGAAGCGGTCGGGCTGACAGACTTCGGGAAACCCGCCGGATTCCTGGAAAGGCAAGTGCCGCGGTGGCTTTCCGAACTGGAGTCCTACGCGAAGTTCGGCAACTACCCCGGACCCGATTTCGGCGACGTCGACGCGGTCGCGGCCTGGTTGCGCGAGCACCAACCGAACGATTTCACTCCCGGCATCATGCACGGTGACTATCACGCCGCCAACGTGATGTTCTCTCCCGCCGGACCCGAGGTGGTCGCGATCGTGGACTGGGAGATGTGCACCATCGGGGATCCGTTGCAGGACTTGGGCTGGATGCTGGCGACGTGGTACCGCCCCGGTCACAAGCCGGTGTTGCCCAATCAGCTCATGGCCGCAGGAGGGCTGGCCACCCCGGACGAACTGGTGGAGCGTTACGCGGCCAACACCGACCGCGACCTGTCCCGGATCGACTGGTACACCGTGCTGGCCTGTTTCAAGCTCGGCATCATTCTGGAGGGGACGCACGCCCGCGCGACAGCGGGATTGGCACCCACCGAGATCGGCGACATCCTGCACACCGCGACGGTGCGCCTGTTCGAGCGGGCGACGGCGATTATGAGTGGAGACTGAAATGATCGACTTCGAGATACCAGCCGACCTCGCGGCCCGACGCGACCAGATCCGCGCCTTCGTGGCCGAGCAGATCGTGCCCTTCGAACGGGATTCGCGGCTGACCCGGCACGGGCCGAACGAGGATCTGCGCACCGAGATGGTCGAGTTGGCCCGGTCGGCAGGGCTTCTGACTTTCCAGGCGCCGCGGCGCTTCGGCGGCTGGGAGCCGACGCACACCGAACAGGCGGTGCTGTTCGAGGCGGCCGGCTGGTCCACCCTCGGTCCGGTGGCGATGAACTGCGCAGCCCCCGACGAGGGCAACATGTTCATCCTGTCCAAGATCGCCAACGAGGCTCAGTCCGAAGAGTTCCTGGTGCCGGTGATCGACGGCCGCCAGCGGTCGGTCTTCGCGATGACCGAACCCGACGGTGCCGGTTCGGACCCCGGCCAACTCAAGACCGAAGCCGTCTTCGACGGCACCGACTACCTGATCAACGGTCTCAAGTGGCTCATCACCGGGGCCGACGGCGCCAAGACCTGGATCATCATGGCCCGGGTCGCGCCGAATGGGCACGGCGCCGACGGCCCGACACTGTTCCTCTGCCACGGCGACACCCCGGGGATCGAACTCGAACGGGTGATGGACACCATGGACCGCAACTACGTGCAGGGCCACGGTGTGGTGCGGTTCAAGGATCTGCGCCTGCCCGCCTCAGCGGTGCTCGGCGAGGTCGGTCAGGCATTCCGTTACGCCCAGATGCGGCTGGCTCCGGCCAGGCTTACGCATTGCATGCGCTGGCTGGGTGCAGCCTGCCGGGCACAGTCCGTCGCGGTGGAGCATGCCCGCACCCGCACGGCGTTCGGTAAACCCCTCGGCGAGCACCAAGGGGTGGGTTTCATGTTGGCCGACAACGAGATTGCGCTCCAGCAGTGCCGGCTGGCGATCTGGTGGGCCTGCTGGACCCTGGACACCGGCGCCAAGGGCCGCCACGAAAGCTCGATGGTCAAGGCCTCGGTGTCCGAGGAGTTGTTCAAGGTCGCCGACCGGTGCGTGCAGGTGCTCGGCGGCATGGGCATCTCCGATGAGACACCGGTCGGGATGATCTTTTCCGATATGCGGGCGTTCCGGCTTTACGACGGGCCCACCGAGGTGCACAAGTACGCCATCGCCCGGCAGGTCCTGCGGGAACCGCGGGGCACTGACCGGTGAGCGTGCTGGATCTGTTCCGCCTCGACGGCAGGGTCGTCATCGTCACCGGCGCCTCATCGGGCCTGGGGGTCTCCTTCGCGCAGGCCTTCGCCGAGGCGGGCGCGGACCTTGTGCTCGGCGCCCGGCGGGTGCAGAAGATGGCGGACACCGCCGCGTTGGTGCAGGCGACCGGACGGCGAGCCCACACCCGAG
>JAHZJY010000374.1 GCA_022600695.1 Actinomycetes bacterium
CGCAGCCAGGTCGCGGCGGCGAACCCGGCGACATCGGTGGCGGCTCCGCCGCCGAGGCTGATGATCGCATCCTTACGGCCGACGCCGATCCGCCCGAGGACCTCCCAGATGAAGGCGACGACCGGCAGGTCCTTACCGGCCTCGGCATCCGGTAGCTCGATCCGGTGCGCGTCGACTCCGCTGTCCGCCAGAGAGTTTCGGACATACTCGGCGACTTCCGACATGACCGGCTGGTGCAGAACAACCACCTTGTGGCGCGATCCCAGTAGGTCGCCGAGCCCATCGAGGAGGTCACGGCCGATGATCACCGGATACGGCGGGTCGACCGCCACGTCGATGGTGATACTCGCGGTCATTTGCGGGCTCCCGCGCGGCGAGCAAGGGTTGCCGGTGTGACCGGCCCCGGCTCGGCCGGACCATTCGGCGGGGCGGCAGGCGCCTCGCCGGTTGTGGGCGGAACGGTACGGCCCCCACCCGCCGATGGCCGCCGCCAGGATGGTCGCCGGCGGCGCGGAGGTTGTTGCGGCGGAGGATTTTCAAGGCGCCCGACGATATGGCGAACGACCGCGCCCGGATTTCGTCGGTTGGTGTTGATCCGGATGGTGGCGACCCGACGGTACAGCGGTACCCGCTCGTTCATCAGGTCACGGTATTTCTCAGCCCGGTCGGGGCCCGCGAGTAGCGGGCGGACGACGCTTCCCCCGGTGCGCCTGATCCCCTCAGCGGCACTGATCTCCAGATAAACCACCGTGTGTCCGGTCAGTGCGTCCCGCACTCCCGGGGTGGTAACCGCACCGCCGCCGAGCGAGAGGATGCCGTCGTGGGTCTTCAGCGCATCGCGAATCACCTGTTCCTCGATGCGACGGAAGCCGGATTCCCCGTCGGCAGAGAAAATTTCGGCCACGCTGCGGCCGGTGCTGTCCTCGATCACCGCGTCGGTATCCAGCACCGTCAGCCCCATGGCCCTGGCGAGACGGCGTCCGATGGTGGATTTCCCGGATCCGGGCAACCCGATCAGCACAGCCTTGGGCGCCACGTCCGTCACCCCGGCAACCGCGCCGAGGCAGACCCGAAAGCCTCCCGTTCGGCGATCTCGCGCAGATAGCCCCCGATATTGCGGCGGGTCTCGGCGAGCGAGTCGCCTCCGAATTTCTCCAGTGCTGCGCGGGCGAGTACCAGCGTGACCATAGCCTCGACGACCACACCGGCCGCCGGGACGGCGCAGACATCGGAACGCTGGTGAATCGCCACCGCTTGCTCACCGGTGGACAGATCGACGGTGGACAGCGCACGGGGCACCGTGGAGATCGGCTTCATCGCGGCCCGGACCCGCAACGGCTGCCCGTTGGTCATGCCGCCTTCCAAACCACCGGCCCGGTTGGTGGAGCGCACGACACCAGTCGGGGCATCGTTCGCCTCGCCGTTCCGGGCGCCGGCGGCCCCGGGGAACATCTCGTCGTGGGCGACGCTGCCGCGCCGCCGTGCCGTCTCGAACCCGTCGCCGATCTCGACGCCCTTGATGGCCTGAATTCCCATCACGGCGGCGGCCAGTTGACTATCCAGTCGGTTCTCACCGCTGACGAACGAGCCCAGCCCCACCGGCAGACCGTGCGCGACGACCTCGACCACACCGCCGAGGGTGTCGCCGGCCCGCTTGGCGGCTTCGATCTCGGCGATCATCGACTCCTCGGCGGCGGTATCGAACGCCCGCACCGGGCTGTCGTCGATTCGGGGCAGGTCCGCCGCCGTCGGCGGGGGCCCGTCGTAGGGATTCGACGGCCCGATCGAGATCACATGCGAGAGCACCTCGACGCCGAGTGCCTGACGCAGGAACGCCCGGGCTATCGATGCTGCGGCGACCCGGGCGGCGGTCTCCCTCGCACTGGCCCGTTCCAGCACCGGGCGGGCGTCATCGAAGCCGAACTTGAGCATGCCCGCGTAATCGGCATGACCGGGACGCGGACGGGTCAGCGGGGCGTTGCGCGCGACCTCGAGTTCAGCGGCGGCGACCGGATCGGGGGCCATCACCGACTCCCACTTCGGCCATTCGGTGTTGCCGATCTCGATTGCCACCGGGCCGCCCAGCGTGACGCCGTGCCGAACCCCGGCCAGCACGGTAACGGCGTCCTGTTCGAACTTCATCCGCGCGCCACGGCCGTAACCGAGGCGACGGCGAGCCAACTGGGCGGCGATATCAGCGGAGGTCACCTCGACACCGGCAACCATGCCCTCGACCATGGCGATCAGGGCGCGGCCGTGGGATTCTCCAGCGGTGGTCCATCGCAGCACTCCATCATCTTCCCATGTCGCCGCCGGCGACCCAATCCGCCGGGGTCCCTAGAACACCGCGGGTGCGGCAGCAGCAAGGCTCGCCAGGCACATCGACGGGCCGTGCGGCACAACCGTCCCCATCAGACTGCCCCGGCGGCGCAGCGCCACTATCGCACCGAGGATGACGGTCAGTACCGGGGCGCCCAGGGCGGCGAGCAGCCAGATCGGCGCTCCCAGCGCCCCGGTCAACGCGCCCAGACCGAGGGCTAGCTTGACATCGCCGCCGCCCATCCCGGCGGGCGCACACAGGTGAACCGCCAGATACAGCCCGCCGAGTCCCAACGCGCCCAGCACCGCGGCTGATCCGCGGCCACAACCGGCACAGACCGCCACGATCACGACCGCGCCGGTCAGGGTCAGCACATTGGGCAGTCGGCGCTGCCGCAGATCGAGCACCGACAGCGCGACGGTCCAGGTCAAGACCGCCAGGCAGGCCAGCACAACCATGCCCGCAAACTAACCCAGCGCAGCCGCCATCTGCTGTCGTGGCGCAGGCCGGCCTGTGAATTGTTCGACCTGGCTGAACGCCTGATGCAGCAGCATCTGCAGGCCGCCGATGACTTCGCCACCGGCTGTGGCCACCGCCTGGGCCAGCGGGGTCGGCCAAGGGTCGTAGATCGCGTCCAGCAACAGCGGTACCCCGGCCAATGCCACGGCATGGTCGGCTGCCGCATCGGCCGGGATGGTGCTGATCAGAACATCAGCGCAGTCAGCCACATCCCGCAGCCGCTGCTCGCCCAGCCCGCAGGACACAGTCGGCACCCCGATTCCGGATCCGAGTTCGACCAGCCGGGCCGCTTTCCGGCTGTCCCGCGCCGCAACGGTGATCTCCGCCACACCGAGCCCCGCCAATGCGACGACAGCCGCCGGCGCGGTTCCGCCCGAGCCCAGCACGATGGCCCGCCGCAGACCGTCCCGGCACCCCAATGCGCCCGCGACTCCGTCGATGTCGGTGTTGTCGGCCCGCCAACCGGACCCGGTTCGCACCAGGGTATTGGCCGAACCGACCAGTTCGGCGCGACGGGTTCGGTCGTCGGCCACGTCCAGCGCGGCGAACTTACCCGGCATGGTGACCGACACGCCTACCCATTCCGGCCCGAATGCACCGACGACGGAGGGCAATTCGTCGGCCGTGCACTCGATACGGTCATAGGTCCAGTCATCGAGGCCCAACGCCCGATAGGC
>JAHZJY010000375.1 GCA_022600695.1 Actinomycetes bacterium
ACCGCCAGCCGAGCGGCATCCACCCGGTTCACCTGGCCCATCCCCACCCCGACGGTCGCACCATCGGTCGCGATCACGATCGCGTTGGATTTCACCGCCCGGCAGGTACGCCAGGCGAACGCCAGGTCGGCCAGGGTCCCGTCGTCGGCCGCATCGCCGGCCGCCAGCGTCCAATTAGCCGGATCATCCCCCGGATCGTCCAGGCCATCGCGTTCCTGCATGAGCAACCCGCCGGCGATCTGGCGGATCTCCACTCCGTCGATCGCGGGTTCGGAGGCCAACAGCACCCGAATGTTCTTTTTCCGGGCGAGGACTTCCACCGCACCCTCCTCGTAGGCCGGGGCGACGATGACCTCCGTGAAAATCTCCGAAACCCGCTCGGCCATCTCCCGGGTGACTTCGGTGTTCGTCGCGATCACCCCGCCGAACGCGCTCAGGGGATCGCACTCGTGTGCCTTACGGTGGGCATCGGCCACCGATGCCCGCGAGATCGCGATACCGCACGGATTGGCATGCTTGACGATCGCCACGCAGATCTCCTGATGGTCGAAAGCGGCCCGCCATGCCGCATCCGCGTCGGTGAAGTTGTTGTAGCTCATCTCTTTGCCGTGTAGCTGCAGTGCCTGCGCCAAGCCGGGCCAGCCGGCATCGTCGCTGTAGAGAGCTGCCCGCTGGTGCGGGTTCTCGCCGTACCTCAGCACCGAGGTGCGCCGCCAGTTGCGGCCCAGCCAGGGGGGCAGATCCGCGGGCGCCTCACCGTGCTCCCGGCCGCTTCCCGGAACCTGTTCAGGCGCCAGCACCCCGCCCATCCAACTGGCCACGGCAATGTCGTATTCAGCGGTGTGGCGAAACGCCAACGCCGCCAACTTCTTCCGCTCGGCAAGGGTGAAGCCACCCCCCCGGATGGCGGCCAGCACACCCTCATAGCCCAGCGGTTCGACGACGACCGCGACACTGGCATGGTTCTTGGCCGCCGCCCGAACCATCGAGGGGCCACCGATATCGATTTGCTCCACGCACTCCTCGATCTCGGCTCCGGAGTCCACCGTTTCGCTGAACGGGTAGAGGTTGGCCACAACGAGGTCGAACGGCTCGATCTTCAGCTTCTCCAGCGCCCCGATGTGCTCGGGGTTGCGGGTGTCGGCCAGCAGGCCGGCGTGGATATGCGGATGCAGGGTCTTGACCCGGCCGTCGAGCACCTCCGGAAAGCCGGTGACAAACTCCACTGGAGTTACCGGAATTCCCTTGTCGGCAATCGTTTTGGCCGTCGAACCGGTCGACACGATATCGACGCCGGCCTCATGCAGGCCCTGCGCGAGCGGAATCAGGCCGCTCTTGTCGTACACGCTGATCAGGGCACGCCGGATCGCCTTCTTCCCGTTCAGCGTCTGCGTCGTCATGCTTCCACCATTCCCAGGGTCGCCTTTCTGCCACTCCATATCGCACCGCGCTCCGCAAGCTCGGCCAGCACGTCCACCAACAGTCGCCGTTCGACTACTTTGATCCGCTCATGCAGTTTCTGCTCGGTGTCGTCTCCATGGACGTCGACAGCCTGCTGGGCCAAGATCGGCCCGGTATCCATCCCGGCGTCGACCAGATGAACCGTACATCCGCTGATCCTGACCCCGTAGTCCAGCGCGTCGGCCACCGCGTGCGCCCCCGGGAAGGACGGCAGCAGCGCGGGGTGGGTGTTGACGACTCGGCCGGGGAACCGGGAAAGGAACTCCGGCCCAAGTATTTTCATGAATCCGGCCGATACGACCAGGTCGGGTGTGTACCTCGCGGTCGCCTCGGTGATCGCGCTGTCCCAGGACGCCCGGTCCCGGTGCTCACCGAGGCGGACACGATAGTGCGGAATACCGGAGTCGGCCGCGATCTGGGCGGCCCGGCAGTCCCGGTCGACCCCGACCGCGACAACCCGTCCGGGATAGTCACCGACCGCGGCCTCGAGCAGGAATTCGAGCAAGGACCCGGCACCCGATGCCAGCACCACCAGGCGGGCCGGCGCGCTCGGCGGCACGCGGATCGGTTCGGGCACGGCGATGAGCCTAACCGGAGCCCACCGGCGGCAACGGGCCGTCGGTGTCGATATCGGCGTCGACGAACATCAGGTCCTCGACATCGGTGAGGTCCGGCGCCGGTCTCACCGGGGGAGGCGGCGGCCCGGGCTCGGGCGCGGCCTTCGCATCCTGCTCACCATCCGGCCCGGCTGTCTCCGTGGGCTCAGCGGTCTCGCCGGTGTCACCGGCCTGAGCGGCCTCGCCGACCTCAGCGGTCTCGTCGGTATCACCGGCCTCAGCTGCCTCGCCGGTCTGCTGCGGAACCGACTCTGCGGGATCGCCGGGATCGGATGCACTCCGGCTGCCAGGTTCCCGAACCTGGTCCACCGAGTCCGGCGGGTCTGGCCGCGCCGCCGGAGCCGGCCGGCGGCTGATCCCGCCGGTCATCACCACAGTCAGCGCTCCGATCAGGAAGAACCAGAAGAACACCCCCGGCCCGAAGGTGGCCTGATCGACTCCGACCCGGCCGAAGTTGCCCAGCTGACCGCCGCCCGCCAGCGCCAGCAGGGCCAGGCCGACTGCTGCGAGCAGGGCCGCCACCGCGAGCTTCGCGAACGCCAGCGGGAACGGCAGCGGCCGGCGCGCACACTGCTGGCCGACGGCGACTCCGGAGGCCGCGCCGACTATCAGCAATGCCACCCAGATCGGCCCGAGCGGAGGAGTCGGAACTGCGGCCAGGATCGGCAGCGCGGGAATGTCGCCGCCGAAGACCGTGAACGAACTGAATGTCGCGAAACCGATATGGGCGCTGGAACCCACTGCCACCGCGGCGGCGCCGAGCACCACATTGGGCAGGTAGAGCAGCGAGAGCAGGCTCAGGCTGAGCTGGCCGAAGAACGAGTCGGTGATGCCGAACAGCTCATGCATGGTCCGCCAGTGCACGATCAGCGAGACCGCGAGAACCGCGCAGGACAGTGCCAGCAGCGTCGCCGCCCCGATGATCGCCGGGCGCACGGCGTCGGTGAGCCACCCGGGCAGACCCAACCGTGTCAACAGCCGGCCGCGCACGCGGGAGCCCACCCCGATCAGCGCGCCGAGACCGTGGACGGCAAGAACACCGCTGAATGCCGGCAATGCGTTCGGAGTCTGTAGTTCGGTGATCACCGACGCCGCATCGTGGACGATGGCCAGTGACAACGCGGTGAGGAACAGCGGACCGCCCAGCGCTGCGGCCACGATCCAGCGGATGACGAACCACGACCCCCGCGGCGGGGTCACCCCGGCGGTGCTGCGTGCGGTCCCCCAGACCATCAGGACCGCCGGTATGAGCGGCAGGACGCCGATCTGCTGACCGGCGATCGAGACGGGCACCAGATGGACGGCGAGCCACACGCTGGAGACCGCACCGAGGGTCCCGGTCAGCTCGCTGTTGGCGACCACCAGTTGCACGAGAATGACAGCGGCGATGATGACAAACGCCACCAGGGACGGGCCGAAGGCGACCCGCACCAAGTCACGAGGCTGGGGGGAACCGGCTGTCGACGGAACCCTGTCCTCCATCCCTGTCACTGCTCAGGTCTGGACCGCTCGATCAGGACGGCGCCGAACCGGAGGACGGGGCCGGGCCGGAGGATGGCTCCGCGGACGGCTGCGGCGAACCCGCCCCGGACTGCGGTGGGTAACTGGGAATACCGGTCGGCGGGGTGTCCGGGGCACTGGTGTCAGGCTGGGGATAGCCGCCCCCGGGGTACCCGCCCGGGTAGGGCGTCGGGTAGCCGGGACGCTGCGGAGGCGCCTGACCGGTGGCGCCGGGCTGTCCGGTCTGGCCCCCGGGCTGTCCGTAATATCCGCCCGGCGGCGGACCGTACGGTGCGTACTGCGGCCGGGGGGCCGCCGAGGTCAGCACGCCCGACTCGAACAGCAGCGCAGACACGGCCGCGGCGGACTGCAGCAGGGTGAATCCCAGCACCAGCCACAAGGCCCAGCCGACGGAGAAACCGTTCGGCCGGTTGATGACCTGACCGATGACCAGCAAGACCGCCAGCACGGCGGTCACCGCGACCATGGCGGTGTAGGGCTTCGACTTCGGCAGCAGGCTCACGGCTGCCAGCAGAGCGGAAAACAGCGCGGCGACGGTCCAGTAGCTCAGACCGCTCGCGGTGAACTGGGCTCCGCCGAAAGGCCCGATATCGGCGTTGATACTCAACAACGGGCCGAAACTCGCCAAGTAGGCGGCCAGGCCCAGAACAACCACGCCCCAGGTGAAGTAGACCGGCGTCTTGGCGGGCGCGGCGACAGGCGCCGGGTAGGCCGGTCCCATCGGACCGCCGTAACCGCCCGGTTGCTGCGGGGCCGGGTAGCCCGGATTGGTGGGCGGGTAGGTCATGGTCTCTCCTCACAGGTAGCGGAGCCCACGCTAGCGCACCCGGTGCCGACAACGGCCCATCGACAGCCATCCGCCGCGCCGCGGGTCATCGGAACGGGGCCCGTGCCGGCGGCGGACTTGTCCACTACGCTAGAACACGTTCTAATTCACCCCATGGATCATGGCCTCGTCCTGTTCACCAGCGACCGCGGGATCGCGCCGGCGGCGGCGGCCAAGCTTGCCGACGACCACGGCTTCAGTACCTTCTACGTGCCGGAGCACACCCACATCCCGGTCAGGCGGGAGGCCGCGCACCCCACCACCGGTGACGAGTCGCTGCCCGACGACCGCTATCTGCGAACCCTCGACCCATGGGTCAGCCTCGCCACCGCGGCGGCCGTCACCACGCGGGTCCGACTGTCCACCGCCGTGGCGCTGCCCGTGGAGCATGATCCGATCAGCCTGGCGAAGACCATTGCCACCCTGGATCACCTCTCCCACGGCCGGGTCAGCCTGGGCGTCGGATTCGGCTGGAACACCGATGAACTGGCCGACCACAATGTTCCGCCCGGCCGGCGGCGCACCATGTTGCGTGAGTACATCGAGGCAATGCGTGCGCTCTGGACCGAGGAGGAGGCCGCCTACCAGGGTGAATTCGTCACCTTCGGACCCAGTTGGGCATGGCCCAAACCCGTGCAGTCCCACCTTCCGGTCCTCGTCGGCGCGGCCGGCACGGAGAAGAACTTCAAGTGGATCGCCCGGTCAGCCGACGGCTGGATCACCACACCCCGCGATGTCAACATCGACGAACCGGTTCGACTGTTGCAGGACACCTGGGCCGCCGCCGGTCGTGCGGGAAAACCGCAGATCGTCGCGTTGGACTTCAAGCCAGTCGCCGAAAAGCTCGAACATTGGCGGCAGATCGGGGTCACCGAGGTGCTGTTCGGGCTGCCGGACAAACCGGCCGGCGAGGTCGCCGCCTATGTCGAACGGCTGGCCGGGAAACTCTCGGCGATGAACTGACGCCGGTATGCCGTCAGGCCGGCACGGCCCGGTTGCCCTGCTCGGTCGGCGACACCCGGACAGTGACCCCCAGCGGGTCACCCACGCTGAGCAGTTCCACCAGGTCCGGGTCGTCTACCAGGGCCAGAAACCGGCTGCCGTCGGAAACCAGGCGACCGATGATGATGCCGGTGCGAACCGGCCAGTCGTAGCGGACCGTGTAGGTCTCCACGGTGCCGTCGCCCCGGGCCAACCGGGTCACCGGTGTCCGGGGCCGGTCGGCGACCTCGGCGCACAGCCGAGCGCTGTTGTCCGGCACCCACCCACCCGGCTCGGTGGAATACACCCCGACCGAGTACTTGCTGATGATGCCGCCGTTGGCCGCGACCAGACCGAACGCGCCCGGCGCGACACGCATCCGGGCCACCGTCTCGGCGACCGCATGTAGCGAATAGTTGTTTCCGGGCCCACCGAAGTAGGGCAATCCGCCGGTGAGCGTCAACCCCCGGGGGTCATCGGTAGCCAACTCCATCCCGTCGCAGAAGTTGAACACCGGGACCGGAAAACAGCTGTAGAGATCAAATGTGGAGACGTCATCGATCCCGATACCGGCCACCGCGAGTGCTTCGCGCACCGCAAGGATCGACGCCGAGTTGAAGCTCAGGTCCGCCCGATCGAGTAGCGGCTGATCCACCAGATCGGCATGCCCGCGCAGGTAGACCCAGCTCTGCTCGGCCACACCGAGACGGCGCGCGGCGGCCACCGACATCAGCACTGCGGCCGCACCCTGATTCACCTGGTCCCGGGCCACCATCAGCCGCGGATACGGGTCACAGATCATCCGGTTGCCCGCGTCGACCGTCAAGATTTCCGCTGCGGAACGCTCTACCGGAGAGGCCGAAAAAGGATTGTGCGCAGCCACTTTCGTGAACGGCGCGAATAGTTCGGCCATCGAGCGACGGTAGTCGGCGACACCGAGGCCGACCCGCGCGCGGCGGGCGTTCTCCAGCAGGCCGTACTGAGCCGGTGCGCCGACGAGGCCGTGGGCGACCGTGTAGTCGTCGAAAAGACCCTCGTAACCGAAGCCGCGATCGGTGAGTTCACCACTGACGTTCTCGGTGTGGTCCGGCTTTTCCGCACGGTCGGCGAAATAGCGAAGGGTGGAACCATTCTCCGAACCGAACACCAGCACCACATCGGCCTCACCCGCTGCAATCGATCCGGCGAATTCGGTGATCGCATGCTGTGGGCCCTGCCCGCCGATCGGCTCAAGCACCGCCCTGGTCGGTGACACCCCGACACGTCCTGCCACCGAACGGGGGTAGTTGGTCGAGCGGCCCAGCGGAGCCATCCCCCGGCCGGATATCTCGAACTGCCGCATCGCCACGACGGTGTCGACCGCGTCGGCCACTGCGGCCGGCAACCCGGTGTCACACAACGCCGCCGACGCCGCAGCGGCGGCCAGCTCCACGGCCGACATACCGCGATAGCCGGGGTCGTCGATATGTTCGGTGAACTGCCCGACACCGACAATCACCGGAGTCCGCGAATCGACGATCACGGTCACCTCCTTCCGGCGAGCAGACGTAAAGGGGGCCGGACACGCCGTGTTGGAGAGCCTTTTGCGTCTGCTCGCGAAGGAGGGTTGCTCGCCCAGCGCTACAGACTGTTCAGGATTTCCCGAGCCAGTCCAGCAGCGGCCGACGGGGTCTTGCCGACCTTCACCCCAGCCGCCTCGAGCGCTTCCTTCTTCGCCGCGGCGGTACCCGAAGATCCCGACACGATGGCGCCGGCGTGGCCCATCGTCTTGCCCTCCGGCGCGGTGAAGCCGGCGACATAGCCGACGACCGGCTTGCTGACGTTCGCCTTGATGTAGTCGGCCGCCCGCTCCTCGGCGTCCCCGCCGATCTCCCCGATCATCACGATGAGCTTGGTCTCCGGATCCTGCTCGAACGCTGCGATGGCGTCGATATGGGTGGTGCCGATCACCGGGTCGCCGCCGATGCCGATCGCGGTGGAGAAACCGAGATCCCGCAACTCGTACATCATCTGGTAGGTCAGGGTGCCGGACTTCGAGACCAGTCCGATCGGCCCCTTCCCGGTGATGGTCGCCGGCGTGATGCCGACCAGTGCCTCTCCCGGTGTGATGATGCCCGGACAGTTGGGGCCGATGATGCGGGTCTTATTGCCATGGTCGACGTTGTAGGCCCAGGCATACGCACTGTCCTGTACCGGAATCCCCTCGGTGATGACCACCAGCAGCGGGATCTCGGCGTCGATGGCCTCCACGATGGCATCCTTGGCGAACTTCGGCGGCACGAAGGCGATCGAGGTGTCCGCGCCGGTCTTCTCCATCGCCTCGGCCACCGTGCCGAACACCGGGAGTTCGACCTCGGCACCGTCGGAGTCTGTGTGTGACACCGTCGTGCCGGCCTTGCGCGCGTTCACGCCACCCACCACGCGGGTGCCCGCCTTGAGCATCAAGCCGGTGTGTTTGGTGCCCTCACCGCCGGTGATGCCCTGGACGATGACCTTGGAGTCCTTGTTCAGATAGATCGACACGGCTAGGCGTCCTTCCCTGCGGAATGGTCGGCGGCCCGGCCCGATGCAGCGGCCAGAGCGGCTGCGGCGTCGGCACCGGAATCCATGGTTTCGGCCAGGGTGACCAGCGGATGGTCGGCCTCGGCGAGGATTCGCCGGCCCTCCTCGACGTTGTTGCCGTCGAGCCGAACCACCAACGGCTTGTTCGCGCCGGGACCGAGCATCTGCAGGGCTTTCACGATTCCCGAGGCCACCGCATCGCAGGAGGTGATTCCACCGAAGACGTTGACGAACACGCTTCGGACCTGGTCATCGCCCAGGATGACGTTGAGCCCGGCAGCCATCACCTCGGCCGAGGCACCGCCACCGATATCGAGAAAGTTCGCCGGTTTGACCCCGCCGTGCTTCTCGCCCGCGTAGGCGACCACGTCCAGCGTGGACATGACCAGACCGGCTCCGTTGCCGATCACACCGACCTCTCCGTCCAGTTTGACGTAGTTGAGGTCGTACTCTTTCGCCTTGAGTTCGAGCGGATCGGTGGCGTCCCTGTCCTCGAACTCCGCGTGGTCGGGATGTCGGAAGTCGGCGTTGCCGTCCAGGGTGACCTTGCCGTCCAACGCCAGAATCTGATCGTCGGGCGTGCGCACCAGGGGGTTGACCTCCACCAGGGTGGCGTCCTCCCCGACGAACACCTCCCACAACTTGGCGATCGTCACCGCCGCCGCATCGAGAACCTCCGCGGGTAGATGGCCCTGCTCAGCGATCGAACGGGCGAACGCCAGATCCACCCCTTTGACGGCATCCACCGGAACCCGGGCCAGTCGGTCCGGTTTCGTAGCGGCCACCTCCTCGATCTCGATGCCACCCTCCACCGAACACATGGCGAGATAGGTGCGGTTGGCGCGGTCGAGCAGAAACGAGACGTAATACTCCTCGGCGATATCGCTGGCCTCGGCGACCAGCAACTTCCTGACGATATGGCCCTTGATGTCCAGGCCGAGGATATTCGAGGCATGGGCGAAGGCGTCCTCGGGCGTCTCGGCGTACTTCACACCACCCGCCTTACCTCGACCGCCCACTTTCACCTGGGCTTTCACCATCACAGGTTGCCCAATCTCAGCGGCGATGGCCCTGGCGTCGTCGGCCGACTCAGTCACCCGGCCGGGCGTGGTGGGGACGTTGTGCTTGGCGAAGAGTTCCTTCGCCTGGTATTCGAAAAGGTCCATGGGCTGTCTACAGGCTCCCTTGCTGGGTCTGTGGTTTACCGAACGCGCGTCGAGGGAACTGTATCCGCAGGCGGCGGGCCCGATGGACCCGACCTCCCCAACCAAATGACCCCGCGCCGGGCCACAGTGATACACGTCACAATCCTCGGCGTCGTTTCCTCTTGGGTTGCGGCTTGTATCTCATTTTGGTTACCGTTCCTCGGTCTAGATAACGCTTTGGTCACAGACTTGAGGACTTGGCTTTGACGCAACTTAGGACGGACTCCTCCCGGGACCGGCTGTCTCAATCTTGCGCCGAGGCCGCGTGCGCGCCGCCCGACGCCGCAGCCGCACTCGCCGATCAGCCGGAAGCCATGCTCGATGTCGAGGATCTGACCCCGCTGCTGGATGTTCCCGCCAGGTTCTCCCGCGCCGGAGTCGGCGACCATGGCGAGCGCCCGATGTACTCCAGCACCGAGGACACCGACCTGCTGCCCCGAACTCCGCGGCACCGTCGCCAGCCCACCAGCGCCGCCAAGGGCCGGACGCTGATCGCGGCGATGGCCATCGGCGCCGCCGCAGCGGCTACCTACGGAATGCTCGACCCGCGCGAGGAGTCCGTCGACCGCACTGTCCTGGCCGCCGAGTTGACCCCGGCCGCCGCCGCTCCCGCACCGCGCGGCGTCGAGTTGGTCACGGTGAAACCAGTCGCCAACGCCGCGGTGCGTGCTGAGGAACTGGCCAAGGGGGCCGCCTATGCCGCCGAGCGCGCCGAGCGTGAGGCCCGCCTGCAACGTCCGCTGTTCGTCATGCCGACCAGGGGCGCCCTGTTCACCTCGGGCTTCGGCTACCGCTGGGGCGCTCTGCACGGTGGGGTCGACCTGGCCGGGCCTGTCGGTACGCCGATCAACGCCGTCTCCGATGGCATCGTCGCCGACGCCGGTCCGACCAACTCCGGCTACGGCGCGTGGGTGAAGATCCGCCACTACGACGGCACAGTGACGCTGTACGGCCACATCAACAGCTGGACCGTCCAGATCGGTCAGCGGGTGTTCGCCGGTGATCAGATCGCCACCATCGGCAATCGCGGCTACTCCACCGGGCCGCACCTGCACTTCGAGGTGCTGCTCGGCGGCACCAGCCAGACCGACCCGGTGCCGTGGCTGGCCGCCCGGGGCGTCTCGCTGGGCGGCTACACCGGCTGACGCGGCCTGCGGCCCGACAGCATCGGACCGCTACAGCTTTTGCACCGGTGCGTGATTGTGCATCAGCTTCACCCGTCCGGCGCCGCCGAAGTCGATCAGCGACATCGCCGCCTCCCCGACGCCCGATACCTCCTCGACGCGACCGAGCCCATATTTGTCGTGGTTGACCCGATCGCCGGGCTGCAACACGATCGGCGGCCGCTTACCGGCTCCGGAACGCATCGGCGCCTGCCGGCCCGGGTCGAACCGGCCGGTGATCGGGGCGCTCAATGACGGCGCGGCGTCGGTGCGCCGCCAGTCGATGAGGTCATCCGGAATCTCCCGCAGGAAGCGGGACTCCGGGTTCAGCATCGGCTGCCCCCAGGACGACCGCACCTTGGCCCGGCTGACATAGAGCCGCCGGCGGGCGCGGGTGATGCCGACATAGGCCAGTCGACGCTCCTCGCACAGTTCGGCGGGATCGCCCAACGCCCGCATGTGCGGAAACATGCCGTCCTCCCAACCGGTGACGAACACCACCGGAAACTCCAGGCCCTTGGCGGTGTGCAAGGTCATCAACGTGACCACACCGGCCTCGTTCTCCGGAATCTCGTCGGAGTCGGCGACCAGCGACACCCGCTCCAGGAATTCGGCCAGCACCCCGGCCTGGGGCAAGTCCTGATTGTCTGCGTCGGCGCCGCCGGAGTCCCGAAGGGCCTCGGCGTTGGCCCGATCGATGCTGAATTCGTGTGCGACGCTGACCAACTCGTTCAGGTTGTCGAGCCGGGCCAGGTCCTGCGGATCATTGGAGCGCTCCAGTTCGCGCCGGTAGCCGGTGCCGTCGAGAACAGCTTCGACGAGATCGCCCAGTTCCTCGCCCAGGTGCCCCCGCAGACCGTCGAGCAACTCGACGAAGGCGGCGATGGCCTTCTCCGCACGGGAGTTCAGCATCGGCACCCGGCCCTGCGCGGCCGCGACCAGTGCGTCGGAGAAACTCACCGCGGCATTCTCGGCGTGGACCGCTACACACGCCTCGGCGCGGTCGCCGATACCCCGCCGCGGGGTGTTGAGGATGCGCCGCAGGCTGACCGTGTCCCCCGGGTTGTCCAGGACCCGCAGATAGGCGACGATGTCGCGAATCTCCTTGCGCTCGTAGAAGCGGAGACCGCCGACGACCTTGTAGGGGATACCCGCACGGATGAACACCTCTTCCACGGAGCGCGAGGCGTTGTTGGTGCGGTAGAACACCGCCACGTCGTCGTAGGTGAGCTCGCCACGATCCCCCAGCGCGTCGATCTCGCGAGCGACGAAGCGCGCCTCGTCGTGTTCGTTGTCGGCGACATAGCCGACGATGGGCTCCCCCTCACCGGCATCGGTCCACAGCCGCTTCTCCCGGCGTCCGGCATTGCAGGCGATGACGGAGTTCGCCGCCGACAGAATGTTCTGGGTGGAGCGGTAGTTCTGTTCGAGCAGAATCGTTCTGGCATCGGGAAAGTCCCGTTCGAAGTCCTCGATGTTGCGGATCGTGGCGCCCCGGAACGCGTAGATGGACTGATCGGCGTCACCGACGACACACAGTTCGGCCGGCGGCACAACGTCGGTGTCCGGTGCGCCGACCCCGACGAGCTCGCGAACCAGCACGTACTGGGCGTGGTTGGTGTCCTGGTACTCGTCGACCAGGATGTGCCGGAACCGGCGACGGTAGTACTGGGCGATCTGAGGATGGTTCTGAAGCACCGCGACCGTCTCGCCGATCAGATCGTCGAAATCCAGCGCGTTGGCAGTCCGCAGCCGGCGCTGGTATTCGCCGTAGACCTCGGCGGTGATCCGGGCCAGATCGTCGCCGCCCTGCTCCAGCCCGGCCACGGCCCGTTCCGGGGAGATGAGCTCGTTCTTGAGGTTGGAGATGCCGTTGGCCAGCAGCCGCGGCGAGTAGCGCTTGACGTCGAGTCCCATATCGCGGCCGATCATCAACAACAGCCGTCGCGAATCGTCGGCGTCGTAGATGGAGAAGTTGGAGTTGCGCCCGGGCAGCAGCGAGGCCTGGTTACGCAGGATGCGCACGCAGGTCGAGTGGAACGTCGAGACCCACATGGTGCGGGCGCGCGGTCCGACGAGTTGTGCGACCCGTTCCCGCATCTCGGCAGCGGCCTTATTGGTGAACGTGATGGCCAGGATCTGGCCGGAACCGACATCCCGGGCGGCCAGCAGATAGCCGATCCGCCGGGTCAGCACTGCGGTCTTACCCGAACCGGCGCCGGCGACGATCAGCAGCGGCGAGCCCTCGTGCAGCACGGCCTGACGCTGTTGCGGGTTGAGCCCGTCGAGAATGTCGGCGCCCCCGAAAGGCTCGCGGTCAATTACGTGCGCAGTCATATCGCACCCAAACCTACCGCCGTTGGGCGACGGCTTTTGCGCACCCGACCGCCGGGGTGGCACACTTTCCCCTGTGCATCCCGATGTGCGTTGTACGCAGCGATTTTTCTACGGGTATCGGTTCCCGGTGCCCGTGGAGGCTTAGCTGCTCGAACCCGAGAGCCCCGCGGTCCGCCATCCGGATCCGGGGCTCGTTCCTTGTGTGCGGCCCCCTTCCAGATACGGATCAGCGGAATGACACCACAACCCTCAACCGAGGGGAACGACGCCCCACACGAGGAGAACGACGATATGACCACCGAACAGCTCACAGATGTCGATGCCCTGCGAATCGAGATAGACCGCCTGGACGCCGAGATCCTCGCAGCGGTGAAACGCCGTACCGAGGTGTCCCAGGCCATCGGCAAAGTCCGGATGGCCTCCGGGGGCACCCGACTGGTGCACAGCCGAGAGATGAAGGTGATCGAGCGTTACGGCACGCTCGGCGCCGAGGGTAAGGACCTCGCCATGCTGCTGCTGCGCATGGGCCGGGGCCGACTCGGCCACTGAAATACCTCTGACGTACCTCTGACGTACCTCTGGGGTGCCTCCGGCGCGAGAGTGCATGTCGGTACGGAGACACGCCGCAACAACGTGACGTTCGCGCACCCTCGTCGGGACTGCGGCTACGGCGTCAGCGCGATGTACTTGATGTCCAGATACTCCTCGATACCCTCGAGGCCGCCCTCCCGGCCGAACCCTGACTCCTTGACCCCGCCGAACGGCGCGGCCGGATCGGAGATCACCCCCCGGTTGACACCCACCATGCCGGCCTCGACTCGCTCGGCAACCCGCAGCGCCCGGTCCAGGGACTCAGTGAAGATATAGGCCGCCAGCCCGTACTCGGTGTCATTGGCCGCGGCGATGCCCTGCTCCTCGGTATCGAATCCGATGATCGGCGCTACCGGTCCGAACACCTCCTCTTTGAGGATGCGGGCATTGGCTGGGACGTCGACGAGCACGGTGGCCGGGTAGAAGAACCCGGGGCCACCGGGCGCCCGGCCGCCCAGTGCGACGGTGGCGCCCTTATCGACGGCGTCGTCGACCAACTCCTGAACGGTGGCAAGCTGATTGGAGTTGACCAGCGGGCCCAGCTTCGCCGACGGGTCCAGACCGTCGCCGAGGTTCACCTCGCCCATATGTTTGACGAACTTGTCGGTGAACTCCTCGATCACCGCGTTGGAGACGTGGAATCGGTTGGCCGCCGTGCAGGCCTCGCCGCCGTTGCGCATCTTGGCCAGCATGGCCCCCTGCACCGCGGCATCGATGTCGGCATCGTCGAACACCACGAACGGTGCGTTGCCACCGAGTTCCATCGAGGTGCGCAGCAGCTTGTCGGCGGACTGCTTGATCAACGCCTTACCCACCCCCGTCGATCCGGTGAAGGTCAGTTTGCGCAACCGGCCGTCGTCGATCAGTGCGGTGGTGACCTCGCGCGGCTTGGAGGTCGGCAGCACCGACAGCACACCTTTGGGCAGCCCGGCATCATCCATCAGCTTGGCCAGCAACAGCATGGTCAGCGGCGTCTCCTGCGCCGGCTTGACGATCATCGTGCAACCGGCCGCCAGCGCCGGCCCCATCTTGCGGGTTCCCATGGCCAACGGGAAGTTCCATGGTGTGATCGCGTAACACGGGCCGACGGGTTGTTTGGTGACGATGATGCGGCCCGTCCCGGCCGGGCTCGGGGTGTATCTGCCGCTGATTCGCACCGCCTCCTCGGCGAACCAGCGGAAGAATTCGGCACCGTAGCGGACCTCGCCCACACTCTCCGTCACCACCTTGCCCATCTCCAGCGTCATCAGGGCGGCAATATCGTCCGCCTGCGCGATGATCGTCTCGAAGACTGACCGCAGAACCTCTCCCCGCTCACGCGCCGGAGTGGCGGCCCACTGCTCCTGCACCGCGCAGGCGGCGTCCAGCGCGGCGAGGGCGTCGGCGGCCGTCGCATCGCCTACCGCAACGAGAACCTCCTGGTCGGCCGGGTTGATGACCTCGAAAGTGGAAGCGCCCGGCTTCTCCCGGCCACCGATCCACACTCCGGTCGGAACCGAGGCCAATACGCGTTCAATATCCTGGGTACCCATACCACCATCATCTACACCTTCGTCGGGCCCGTCGCACTAGGGTCTGGGGAATGAGTGTTGACATTTCCGCCAGCGCAGAATGGGCGGAGCTGGGCCGCCATCACGACCGGATCGCCACCGCCACCCTGCGCGAGCTCTTCGCCGAGGACCCCGATCGCGGTCGC
>JAHZJY010000063.1 GCA_022600695.1 Actinomycetes bacterium
CCGTGCTGGTACTGCAGCGGACTGGTGCGCCAGTTCAAGATCGGTGCGGTCATCATCGGGGAGGCCAGGACATTCACCGGGGCCCACGACTGGCTCACTGAGCTGGGCGTGCGAGTCACCATTCTCGACGACGAACGGTGTGCGGCGATGATGGCGGGCTTCATCGTTGAGAACCCGGCAGTCTGGAACGAGGACATCGGGATAGCCGGGTCGCGACCGTCGGGGGTCCTCTAGCATCGAAGGGATGGCCGCCGCCGATTCATCCCGTCCCCGCACCGTCCTCGACAAGAACGAAACTCTGACCGGACTGTTCGCCTCCTGGGACGGGATCGAGGCTCTGCTGGCCGATCTGCCCGACGACGCGTGGCAGACGCCCACCGCGCTGCCCGGCTGGACGGTGCACGATGTCGTCGCCCACATCATCGGCACCGAGTCGATGTTGTCGGGAACGCCGACACCGGAGGCCGAGGCGCCGCGGCCCGACTATGTCCGCAACGATATCGGCGCGCTCAACGAGGCTTGGGTGGAGCACCTGCGCGGAGCGTCGCCGGCGAGCATGCTGGCCGCATTCCGCGATATCACCACCCGCCGCAAGGTGATGCTGTCGGCGATGCCGATCGAGGAGTGGAACGCCGTCACCTTCACCCCGGCCGGCCCGGACAGCTACGGCCGGTTCATGCGGGTGCGGGTGTTCGACTGCTGGATGCACGAACAGGACATCCGGCACGCCGTGGGCCGACCGCCCGCCGACGACGCCCTGGCCGCGCCGGACTCCCGGTTGGCGCTGGACGAGATGGTCACCAGCATGGGCTTCGTGGTGGGGAAGAAGGGCAAGGCGCCGGATGGATCACGGGTGCTGATCGCCCTCACCGGGCCGCTGTCGCGGGAGATCCGGGTCGCGGTGGACGGCCGTGCCGCCCTCGTCGAGCACTTCGACGGTGCCGACCCGACCATCACCATCGCCGTCGACGGCCTGCAGTTCACCAGGCTGGCCGGTGGACGCGCACTGTTCGCCGACCGCCCGCAGGCCATCGACTACGCGGGTGATGCCGACGCCGGGGCCCGGATTGTGCAGAACCTCGCCTACGTCATCTAGGACGGCATCGCAGGCGGCCCGGGAATCAACGGCTTCGGATTGTCGTTGACGTCAAGTAACATGAGAAATCCGGCCGAAGCCATCGGCTGGGGTGCGAGGGGCTGAACGGTTTCGACTTCGCGCATCGAATCAAGGGAAGCGTGCCGGTGCAGGCAAGAGACCACCGTAAGCGTCATTGCAACCAATTAAGCGCCGATTCCAATCAGCGCGACTACGCCCTCGCTGCCTAAGCGACGGTGTGTCTGTCAGACCGGGAGCGCCCTCGGCCCGGACCCTGGCATCAGCTAGAGGGATACACCGATCCGTCCGGTCGCGGGACGTATCGGGACACCAAACAGCGACTGGGATCGTCATCCTGACTTGTTCGCGTGAGCAGGAGATCCGAGTAGAGACGTAGCGAACTGCGCACGGAGAAGTCTTGAGGGAATGCCGTAGGACCCGGGTTCGATTCCCGGCAGCTCCACCGGAAGAACAGCAGGCCAGGGCTACCAGCCCTGGCCTGCTGTGGTTTCCGTCGAGCATCGGGCTGGACGGCGAGTTCGGGCCAGAGAAGGCGCCGCGGTCGATCCGCGCCGGGTGAGGAACAATGGGGCCAAGCGCAACCCCGGGGTGATACTGATGGCGAGAAGGGCGGTATCCACCGCTGTCCCGTTGGTACTGGCAGCTGCCATCTCGGTGTTGGTTGCACTGGCGGGCTGTTCGACCGGACAGGGAGTGGATCTGGGTGCCGGTGCGTCGGACAATCTGGTCGCGGCGATCGCCGGGGAGCCCGACCAGCTCGACCCGCACAAGACCACCGCCTACTTCTCCTTCGAGGTGCTGGAGAACGTTTTCGACACCTTGGTCGAACCCGACGAGAACCTCCGAATGCGGCCCGCGCTGGCCGAGTCCTGGGACGTCAGCCCGGACGGACGCACCTGGACCTTTCGCCTGCGCGAGGGCGTCGTGTTCCACGACGGCAGCCCGTTGACCGCCGACGACGTCGTCTTCTCCTACCGCAGGATCATCGACGAGAAACTGGCCAACGCCGACAAGTTCAGCGCGGTCACCGCGGTCGAGTCAGCTGACCCCTCAACGGTGGTCATTCGCACCGATCGGCCGGTGCCGAACATGCTGACCAACCTGGGTGGCTTCAAGGGCATGGCGATCGTGTCGCGCCGGAACGTCGAGAGCGGACAGATCGCCACCGAGCCGATCGGGACCGGGCCGTTCAGCTTCCGCGATCAACGCAGTGGCGACTCCATCACGCTGGCCGCCAACGCGGACTATTGGGGCGGGCCGCCCGGGATCGCCGGGGTGACGTTCCGGTTCATCTCCGAGCCGTCCACGGCGCTGGCTGCACTCCAGGCCGGTGAGATCGATTGGACCGACTCGATTCCGACCCAGCGGGTCACCCAGCTCGAAGACGATTCGTCGATCACCCTGGCGGTGACACCGAGCAACGACTACTGGTACCTGGCCCTCAACGAGGCTCGCGAGCCGTGGAATGACGTGCGGGTACGGCAGGCGATCGCCTACGCCATCGACCGCGACGCGATCGTGCAGGCGACCAGCTACGGCACCGCCGCGGCCAACCAGCTCGCGATCCCGCAGGGCAATCCGTGGTTCACGTCCTATGACAGCTACGGTTCTACCGGCGCGGAGAATCCCGCGGGTCTGGACCGGGCCCGGGAGCTGCTGCGGGAGGCCGGCGTTCAGCCCACGAACCTCGACATGCTCGTCACCACGGACTATCCGGAGACGGTGACCGCGGCCCAGATCATCGCCGATAACCTTGCCCAACTGGGTATCACGGTGAGTATTCGCACCGTCGATTTCGCGACCTGGCTCGACGAGCAGAACTCCGGCAACTTCGACATGCTGATGATGGGCTGGCTGGGCAACATCGACCCCGACGACTTCTACTATGCCCAGCACCACACCGACGGCACCAGCAACTCCCAGAAGTTCTCCAACGCGGAGGTGGACCGGTTGCTCGACGCGGGCCGGGTTGAGACCGACCGGTCGGCCCGATACCGGGACTACGCCGACGCGGCAACGCTGATCGCCGACGAGGTCAGCTACATCTACCTGTACAACCCGTCGGTGATCCAGGCGTGGAATCCGGAGCTGTCGGGGTATCAGGCTCGCCGTGACGGCGCGGTCCGGTTCCGGGACGCTTCGCTGACCCCCCAGGGTGGTGCCTAGCGGTGGCTGTTCCCTCGGTGCTGACCCATCCGGCCCTCCGGTTCGTCGCGCGCAGGTTGCTCTACTCGGCCGTGGTGTTGTTCGGCGTACTGGTGCTGGTTTTCGCGTTGGTACACCTGGTGCCGGGTGACCCGGTGCGCATCGCGCTGGGTACCCGCTACACACCGGAGGCCTACGAGGCGCTGCGCGGGGCCAGCGGGCTGGACCGCCCCATCGTCCCCCAGTTCTTCGGCTATCTGGGCTCAGCGCTCACCGGTGACCTCGGTGTCAGCTTCCGCAACGGCAACCCCGTCACCGTGACGCTGCTGGAGCGGCTTCCGGCGACACTGTCCCTGGGGTTTGCCGGCATCGCGATCGCGCTGGTGATCGCCTTACCCGCCGGCATCTTCTCGGCACTGCGCGAGGGTCGGGTCAGCGACGCGATCGTCCGCATCACAAGCCAATTCGGCGTCTCGATTCCCGATTTCTGGATGGGTATCCTGCTGATCGCGGTGTTCTCGACGACGCTGGGCTGGCTGCCGACGTCGGGGTACCGCCCGCTGTTCGACGACCCGGCCGGGTGGCTGCGCCACATCATCCTGCCGGGGCTCACCGTCGGCCTGGTGGCGGCGGCCATCATGACGCGCTACGTGCGCGCAGCGATGCTCGAGGTGGCGGCAATGGGCTATGTGCGGACCGCCCGGTCCAAGGGTCTGCCTCCGCGGGTCGTCACATTCCGCCACACGGTGCGCAACGCGCTGGTGCCGATCCTGACCATCACCGGCATCCAGCTCGCGACACTGCTTGGTGGCGTCATCGTCGTCGAGGTGGTGTTCGCCTGGCCGGGGCTGGGACGACTGGTCTACAACGCCGTGGCGGCCCGTGACTACCCGTTGATCCAGGGTGCGGTGTTGCTGATCGCGGCGCTGTTC
>JAHZJY010000013.1 GCA_022600695.1 Actinomycetes bacterium
ACGTTGCATGCAGGAAGACTAGGTTTCCCCACCCGCGAGCAGGCGCAAAACGGCGTAGATACCGGCGTGTCGTGGCGACTTTGCGTCTGCTGACCCGCGGATCCCATCGCCGGTCGCCCCGCTGTTCTTGCACACCCTCGACACCTGAGCGGCACGCCTGCGCGATGATGCTGCCCATGGCCAGTACGCAGATCACCGCCATGGTCGCCGATCTCGCCCGGTCCGCGGATTCCGGCGACTACCCGGCCGTCATCCTCGGCATGCGCGAACTCATCGCTCTGGACGCGGCGGCAGTCACCAACCCGTGGGTCAAGGACTGGATGGGCCGGCGGTGGCGTGACCTGTTCCTGCAGGAAGCCGTCAAGGACGCCAAGGCGGTGGACTATGCGTCCAAACCGGCACTGCTCGCACCGGTGCCGCTGCCGTCCATGCTGAAGAAGCCGAATCCGCGCCAGGCGATCGCCCAACGCTTCCTCAAGGACACCCCGGCCAGCGAGTGGCAGGTGGAGATGCCGTCAGCCCAGCACGGCCCGATCGCCAACACCACGTTGATGCTGTGCGGCGGGCTACTCACCGGACTGCTGTTCCCCGGGGCGCACGCCTTCTCCGTAGAGGCCGCCCAGCTCCATCAGGACCGGGGGTGGCGCACAATCCGCGCCGATGTGCACCCGATGCGGTCGTGTCAGGCCAACGAGGCCGATATCGCGGCGGCCTTTCGGGGCGAAGGGCTCGACGCCGCCATGGAGCCGATCACCGACCCGCAGCCACCGGACACCGTGTTCATGCTCGGCTACAGCAAGGGCACCCCGGATATTCTTTCGTTCCTGGTCAACCGCCCCGACTACCACCACCGGATCAAGGGTGTTGTCAGCTGGGCGGGCGCGGTGGGCGGCTCCTACACCGCCGACGGCATCTACGGCCAGATCAAGGACCTCCCCACCGAGGGCTCCTACGAGTACGTCAGCAAGCTGCTCAGTGTCATCAGCCCGGCCATGCTCGACCAGGTCGGAGTGCGGCGCATCGACGAGTACGACGTCAAGGGCGCGATGAATGACCTCCGCACCGAGGTCCGCGAGGCATTCAACCGCACCCATGCGGGCTACCTCGACAGCCTCGGCATCCCGATCTTCGCCCTCACCGGCGCCACCACCCCGCTGGAAGTGCCCAACATCCAGTTCATGGACGCCGTCCGATTGAGCCAGTACGACGCCAATAACGACATGCAGCTCACCCAGCGTCAGGCACTGCTGCCGATCGCGATGAACACCCACCTCGCGATGGCCCACGCCCACCACTGGGACATTGCCTATGCGGCGTTTCCGGTGGCAATGCGGGCCATGAGCCCCAATCTGGACAACCGTTGGCCGCGCTATGCCGCGCTGGTGGCGATATGGGAACTACTGGCGGAATTGGGCCTGATCGACTGAATTCGGTAGTTTGGCGCGACCCGGGAAGGAGATCGAATGAAACGACTGTTCGCACTGACGGCCGGCGCGTTGGCGACGCTGGGGTTCACCGCGCCCGCAGCACACGCCGACCCGACCCCGGTGCCGAATCCGGAGCCGGGATACGACGCCACCACGTACCTGATCGGCAAGTGCTGGGACCCCGGCATGCCGGTGGAGCAGGAACCCGCCCGGCTGCAATACAACTGCGATGGCACGTCGTCGATGGAGGACATGACGTGGACATCGTGGGATGCCGACGGGGCCAACGGCACCGGCACCGACAATTCGGTGGAGTGCTATCCGAACTGCGCTCAAGGCCCGCGGCTACTCAACCCGATCGTCGTCCGCGCCTGGAACCCCAAAGCGGTCGAGGGCTGCCCGCCGGAACTCCAGTTCTACAGCGATCTCACCGTGGCCTACCCGCAGGGCGTTCCGCCGTGGGTCAAACCCGGCACGCAATGGGCGCCGGACACCTATTTCACCACCGTCGACGGCATGCCGGCCGTGCACTTCATCAATCAGGGTGCCTACAGCTGCACACCGTTGGACCGCTAGTCCGGATCGGGCAGCCGCAGACAGCGGCATGCCAGTAAAGCAAGATCGCTCGCGACGTCCCCCGGCGCCCTGGTCGGGGTGAGGATATTGCTCAGCCCGAGGCGCACAACGCTTTCCACCATCAGCCGAACGTCATCCGGGCCTGCCGAGGGTTGCTGATCAGCGACCCAGCCGATGAAGATCTCGACCGCACTCTCGATCAGCGGTTCACCCTGAGTCGTCAGCAACGGAAGTAGCGAGACGTCGCCGCCGTTGGCCGGCGTCTGCGTGAGGATCGTCTGCAGCAACGGATTGTCCCGCGCGGCCGTCAGCATGTACTGCGCCGCAGCGAACACGCCACCGGCAACGTCACCGGGGTGGTCGGCTAATTGATTCTGCATCTCGGCAAAGAATTCTTCTGTCTCGCGCATGACGAGCGCACCGCCGAGTTCATCCTTTGTGCCGAATTCGCCGTGCAGGCTCTGCCGACTGACGCCGACCGTAGTGGCGATGGCACCCATCCGAACTGCTGCCCAGCCCCGGTCAAGCACCACGTCGCGGGCGGCGTCGAGGGCGAGTTCACGGAGGCGGGCTCGGCCGAAAGCTCGAGTCTCGGCTTTCAGATCGGCGACTGTCACGGAACAGAGCTTAACCGAGATGGACACTATGAGGGGTATGTAAACACTGCTTGACAGTTTTATAATTTTGTCAGAGACTTGTGGTGACTCGAACTTTGGAGGCCCCCATGACGACCGCAGCCCTGCTCCGCGCCGAGCGCCCCTACGACCCGGCGGATATCTCCTCGGCGGATTTCTGGGCGGGCACCGCCAAAGACCGCGAGAAGGTCTTCGCCGAACTGCGGGCCAACCGACCCATCTCCTGGCACCGTCCGGTGCAGAACGGCATGTTCGCCGATCCCAACGACCAGGGTTTCTGGGCGGTGGTGCGGCACGCCGACCTGGTGGAAGTAACCCGCCGGCCGGGTGATTTCCTGTCCGGCAAGGGCATCACATTCGAGTCGCTGCCCCCGGAAGCGCTCGACGCGGCCCAGGGCTTCATCGCGATGGATCCGCCGCGGCACACCAAGATCCGCCGACTGATGGCGGCGGCCTTCACTCCCAAACAACTGGCGCGCATCGACACCCACATCGTCGCCAACTCCCGGC
>JAHZJY010000376.1 GCA_022600695.1 Actinomycetes bacterium
CAGGTTGACCGTAGGCGGAACCGTTCCGGTGACGGTGGTCAGGCCCTCGATGATGTAGTCGGCCCCGATCCCGTACTGCGAGGCCGCCACCGTCAGCGCGGTCGGCGGCATCCGGCTGGCAAGCTCGGCGAAGGTGGTGTTACACGAGTTGGCGAACGCCTTGGCCATCGGAACCACACCGAGGTCGAACCGGTTGTAGTTCGGGACGACCCGATCACCGATCTCCATCTCCCCCGGGCAGGCCAGCAGCGTGCTGGGCGTGGCCATATCGCGTCCCATCGCCGCACCCGCCGTGACGATCTTGAACGTCGACCCCGGCGGATACAGGCCGGTGGTGGCCGCGGGACCGTCGGCATTCGCGGCGCCGTTCTGGGCCACCGCGAGAATTTCGCCGCTCGAGGGTTTGATCACCACCATCATGGCCTTGCGCCACTGACTGTCCACAGCGTGCTGGGCCGCGTTCTGGACCAGACGGTCCAGGGTCAGCGACACCGACGGCGCCGGCGTGGGCGGAACCTCGGCCAAGACGTCCACGTCAGCACTGTTCTGATTGACGCTGACCACCCGCCAGCCGGCCTCGCCATCCAATTGGTCGAGGACGGCTTTTTTCACCTCGCTGACGATCGCCGGGGCGAAAGTGTCGTCGGTCGCCAGCATTTCGGCTTGCGGGGTCACCACGACCCCGGGCAGCGAGTCCAGTGCCTCGGCGACTTTGTCGTGGTCGGACGTCCGCAGTGTGATGAGATCCAGCGGCCCATTGGCCGAGCTGGCCTGTTCGGCCAGTCGCTGCGGCGTCATTGTGTCGTCGAACTGCCGCAGCGCATCGGCGACCACCCGGGCGCTCGACATCAAGTCGGCACCGGCTCGAGCGGCGTCGAGTTGATAGCGATAGAGCCGGCCCGGCACGAGGACCTCGGTGCCGCCCAGTTCATTGACTGAAGCCCGTCGCGGTGGGTCGGAACGCAATTCGACGGTCTGGTTGTCGCCGAGTTTCGGGTGCAGTGCGCTTGAACTCCAGCGGACCCGCCAACGGCCTTCGTCGCGGACCATGTTGAGAACGCCGTCGTAGGTCCAGTTGCGGTTCTTGGGCAGCTCCCAGGTGAAACGGTAGTTCACGCTGCCGGTGTCCTCGGTGTACCGCGAACCGAGAATCTGTGCGTCCAGGTGGGTGGCCTGCAGCCCCGACCACGCCTCGTTGAGGGCAGCGTGGGCTTCGGTCGGCTGATCGCTGAGTTGGGCGGCCGCGCCCGTGTCGCCACGGCCCAGACCGGCGAAGAACTCGGCGGCGGCCGGCCCCGGACCGTCCGGTCGGGGTGTGCAGGCCGACACCGCGGCAATCGCCGACGCGGCCGACAGAATCAGGCCTGTGACTCGTGTTGCTATTGAGGTGCTAGTTGCCATTGGGGCAAATGTTATGAGTTTGTCATCACAATACGAGTTAGGCGCACCGCACAGCTATCGGCGAGCGTGCGCCGAAGTCTCGTTGACAGCGGCGTGTCGCGAGCCGACACGCACGGTCGCGGAAAAGGTCCACCGGTCTGGGTCAGGCCCCGTTGGGGTCAGTCCAGAAGGACTGTGGCGAAGGTGCCGACTTCGCGAAAGCCCACCCGGGCGTAGGCGGATCGGGCGATGGAGTTGTAGTTGTTGACGTAGAGGCTGGCGATACGGCCACCGTGAACGACCGCCGTCGCTACCGACGCGGTGCCCGCCGTGCCGAGCCCGCGGCCGCGCCACTCCGGGTGCACCCACACCCCCTGGATCTGCGCGACGGCCGGAGACTGCGAGCCGATCTCCGCCTTGAAGACCACCTGACCGCGCTCGAACCGCGCGAAGGCCCGGCCGGCGGCAATCAAGTTGGCGACCCGGCGGCGATACCCGCGTCCACCGTCACCGGCCCGGGGGTCGACACCCACCTCGCCGATGAACATATCGATCGCGGCGACCAGGTAGGCGTCCAGTTCGTCGACGCGGACCCGACGGACACCCGGATCCGACGCGGAGCGCGGTCGTGAGTGCAACGCCATCAACGGCTGCCGGTCCCGCACATCCCGTGCCGGACCCCAACCATCCTGCAGCCGATCCCACATCGGCAGCACCAGATCAGCCGGCCCGACCAGCGAGGAACACCGGCGTGTCGAACTCAACGCCAGGTCGGCGAAAGCTCTCAGGTCAGTGGGCCCGCCACGCAGCGGAATCAGGTTGGCCCCCGAGAAGCACAGCGAGTCCACCAGGGGCCGCCGTGTCCACAACTCGCCGCCGATGGCCGCGGGGTCGGCACCATTGTCTGCAACGCGGGCCGCGACCATACAACCGGCCACCGGATCATCGGCTAGGACCTGAGTAACCGCCGCTGCATCTCGGACCACCGAGACCCGCCGGCCGTCGACCGGGCGGAACAGCGACGGTGCCGACATGGGTGTTCCTTCTGAGGATTCGACCCCTCACCGGTGGCGATCCGATGGGGTGGTCTCTCAGCTTACGGTGACCACCGGCGAACCGCCCGCACCATCGTTCGAGTCGTTTTGCGTCCCACCCAGTTCCTCGGCGAGCCGCAGCGCCTCCTCGATCAGGGTCTCGACGATTTTGGCCTCCGGCACTGTCTTGATCACCTCGCCCTTGACGAAGATCTGACCCTTGCCGTTACCCGATGCCACCCCCAGGTCGGCTTCCCGGGCCTCTCCCGGACCGTTGACGACGCAGCCCATGACCGCCACCCGTAGCGGCACGTCGAGGCCCTCCAGCCCGGCGGTGACTTCATCGGCCAGGGTGTAGACATCGACCTGCGCGCGTCCACACGAGGGACACGAGACGATTTCCAGGGTCCGCGGACGGAGGTTGAGCGACTCCAGGATCTGGTTGCCGACTTTGACCTCTTCGACCGGGGGCGCCGACAGCGATACCCGAATGGTGTCACCGATGCCGCGGGAGAGCAGTGCACCGAACGCGACGGCGGACTTGATGGTGCCCTGGAATGCCGGTCCGGCCTCGGTCACCCCGAGATGCAGCGGGTAGTCGCACTGTTCGGCCAGCAGCTGATAAGCCGCCACCATCACGACCGGGTCGTTGTGCTTGACACTGATTTTGATATTGCCGAACCCGTGGTCCTCGAACAACGACGCCTCCCACAATGCCGATTCGACCAGCGCCTCCGGGGTGGCTTTGCCGTACTTCTCCATCATCCGCTTGTCCAGTGAGCCGGCGTTGACACCGATCCGGATCGGGATATCGGCCGCAGCGGCGGCCTTGGCCACCTCGGCGACCCGTCCGTCGAACTCCTTGATATTGCCCGGGTTCACCCGCACCGCTGCGCAGCCGGCGTCGATAGCAGCGAAGATGTACTTGGGCTGAAAATGGATGTCGGCGATCACCGGGATCTGGCTTTTACGGGCGATCTCGGCAAGCGCGTCGGCATCCTCCTGTCGGGGGCAGGCCACCCGCACGATGTCGCAGCCGGAGGCGGTCAGTTCCGCGATCTGCTGAAGCGTGGAGTTGATGTCGTGGGTCTTGGTGGTGCACATCGACTGAACCGAAATCGGATAGTCGCTGCCGACGCCGACATTGCGAACCATGAGCTGACGGGTTTTGCGCCGCGGCGCAAGCGTGGGCGGCGGCGCGGCCGGCATTCCGAGGCCGATTGCGGGCCCTGTTGCGGCTGTGGTCATGCGCATCTCCTACTGGAACAACCTGATCGGGTTGACCAGGTCGGCGGTCACGGTCAGCGCCATATACCCGACCACCACGACGAGAACCACGTAGGTGGGGGCAAGCAGTTTGTTGTAGTCCACCGGCGCCGCGGGCATCAGCCCGCGGAGCGAGCGAAGCATATTGCGGAGCTTCTCGTAGACCGCCACCGCGATATGACCACCGTCGAACGGAAGCAGCGGCACCAGGTTGATGGCCCCGAGCACGAAGTTGAGTTGCGCCAGGAAGAACCAGAATGCCACCCACAGTCCGTGGTCGACGGTATCGCCGCCGATGATGCTGGCACCCACAACGCTGATCGGGGTTTCCGGATCGCGCTCGCCACCACCGATCGCGTTGACGAGTGCGCCGACCTTGGTCGGAATCTTAGCCAGGGACTTGCCGAGTTCCACGGCCAGGTCGCCGGTGAACGCGAAGGTGCCGGGGACCGCCGACAGCACGTTGTATTGCGTCGGCCCGAACTGCGCCGCGGTGATACCGATAGCGCCGACGTCGGAGGGACCGGTGGCCTCACCACCATCGGCGGGCGCGAGCCAGCGCGTGGTGCTGGAAACATCGATGACGGTCTCGACGGTTGCCGCCCGCCCGTCCTGGGTGCGTTCCACGACGACCGGGGTGGGTCCCGAGGACTTCTGCACCGCCGCGACCAACTGCTCGAACGTGTTCACCTTCGTGCTGCCGACCTGCACCACCACGTCGCCGGGCTGTAGGCCGGCCCGGGCAGCCGGGCCGGAGCCGGTACAGGTACCGAGTTGGCCCTTGGTGACCTCGGGTTTGACACAGGTGGTTTCACCCACGATCGCGGTGGTCGGCGGGTGCAGGTTGGGCAGGCCCCACACCACGGCGATGCCGTAGATCAGCACGAGACCGATGATGAAGTTCATGGCCGGGCCGGCGAACAGGACCGCGACCCGCTTCCACGTCTTTTGCCTATACATCGCGTAGCGCTCGTCCTCGGGCCGAAGCTGGTCAGCCGGCGTCATCCCCGCGATATCGCAGAAGCCGCCCAGCGGAACCGCCTTGAGGCCGTACTCGGTGCTGCCGAGTTTGTTCGCCCGCGTCGTCGACCAGAGCGTTGGGCCGAAGCCGACGAAATACCGACGCACCTTCATCCCGGTGGCGCGGGCAACCCACATATGGCCGCATTCGTGCAACGCCACCGAGATGAGGATGGCGAGCGCGAACAGCACAATGCCCACGACAAACATCATGAGTCGACCATCATCGCTGTGCAGTGACCTCCTGTGCCGCACCATCCACTATGCGGCGGGCGCGCAGGCGGGCCCACCGCTGGGCTTCGAGTATTTCCTCCACGGTAACCGGTTCGGCTGTCCACTGGTCGGCGGCCTGCAGCACGTCAGCGATTGTCCCGACAATCATCGGGAACGGGATACGCCCGGCCAGGAAGGCCGCGGCGGCCTCTTCGTTGGCAGCGTTGTAGACCGCGGTCAGGCATCCGCCGGTCTCCCCG